>JACNFK010000015.1 GCA_014384675.1 Candidatus Thiopontia autotrophica
CCCACGATCCGAAACTGAGTTGAAAATTCTACCCTTATCCGTCAGGCAGTGCCATTCGGATTTTAAATAGGTAGAAAATTATTGAGAGGTCATCAAACTCAATGAGACATCAATGATTCAATCTCGGCAACGCTCCTGGGGGCCCCCTCGGTTATAACCTCGCACCCCTTACTGGTAATCACAACATCATCCTCGATGCGAATACCAATCCCCTGCCATTTCCTGGCAACCCCTTTCATCCCTTGCGGGATATAGATCCCTGGCTCAACTGTCATCACCATCCCCGGCTCCAGTTGACGCCACTTGCCACCCACCTTGTATTCACCAACATCATGAACATCCATTCCTAGCCAGTGGCTGGTCTGATGCATATAGAATCTCTTGTACTCCTCATCCTTGATTAAACTGCTAAGATCACCTTTCAGAATTTTCAGCTCCAACAACCCCCTGGTTACAGCCCTTACAGCGGCACGGTGGGGAGCATCAAAACGTCTGCCCGGGCGCATCTGTCTTATTGCTGCTTTTTGTGCTGCAAGAACAACCTCATAGAGCTGACGTTGCACCGTAGAAAAACGGCCATTTACAGGAAATGTGCGAGTAATATCTGCAGCATATCCATCATACTCTGCTCCCGCATCAATCAATACCATCTCACCATTCTGGAGCTGCTTGCTGTTTTTTATGTAGTGAAGCGTACAGGCACTATTTCCACCTGCCACAATCGAATCATAGGCCACAGTCCGTACCCCATGAGCTGAAAACTCGTGAAGAATCTCCCCCTCGACCTCTGACTCAGATATCTCCGGACGGCAATATCTCATTGCCCTGCGATGTGCTGCAACCGTAATAGCTGCAGCTTTTTTCATAAGACGAATCTCTGCAGCTGACTTAATCAGGCGCATCTCATGCAAGAGCGGATCCAGCAACTGCACCGTCTGCGGAGTCACAATACCGGCACGACTCTGCTGGCGAAATAATCTCAACTGCTTGAGCAGGCCCCGCTCAATCGTGCTCTCCTCACCCAGATTGAAATAGAGGTACTGTACTCCTGCAAGCAGATCCGGCAGTTTTTCACTCCATTGCCCAATAGGCCATGCCTCTGTCATCCCCATCTCTGAAACAGCACGCTCTGTCCCCAGCCTCTCGCCCGTCCACTGCTCTTGCTCTCGATCTCTCTCCTGACAGAACAGCATCCATGACCCCTTACTGCCGCTCTTCTTGATAACCAGAACCGCATCCGGCTCTGCAAACCCGGTCAGATAATAGAAGTCACTCTCAGGATGGTATGAATACTCAACATCTCGGTTGCGCATGTGATGTGGAGCTGCCGACAGAATAGCAATGGAGTCAGGCTTCATCTTTCTTAACAGCTGCCTGCGACGGCCTGCAAATACATTCTGGTTCATGATATTTCTTAGTGAATAGTCTCGTTTAGTGGCAGGGAGCCAATCGGGCTCTTTACGGAATTGCTCCCCTCATACAGAAGCATGGTACCAATACGTACATGCTCAACCACCTGCAGGAAATCCATCTCATCCTCCTCATCCCCATGGTCATCCTCTCCCTCGATGAAACTGGCACGAGATATCTCCATCAGGTC
This sequence comes from Candidatus Thiopontia autotrophica, assembly GCA_014384675.1. Taxonomy (NCBI): domain Bacteria; kingdom Pseudomonadati; phylum Pseudomonadota; class Gammaproteobacteria; genus Candidatus Thiopontia; species Candidatus Thiopontia autotrophica. The sequence goes on from JACNFK010000015.1 coordinate 1,601, forward strand.
TTTCAGAAACTCCTGTTGCACCTCACTCTCCTGAAAATCCTCACTGGCTGATGCAATACCGTATCCATATAGAAATCCCTCACACCATGCAGCCAGAGCTTCGGTACGCACATCAAGGGGCTCATCTTCCGGCAGAAACAGCTCAAACTGCAGCTCGTCACCATTCAATTGCTGAGCCACATCAGCAACCATCCTGGCTATCATGGCAACATCCTCTCGGGCCTGCAGATTAGCCTCGTCACGCTCTCCAACAACCTCCTTGAGCCAGCCAATCTCATCCTCTGCATGGCCAGACATCAGACGACCACAGAAAGAGCCATGAAGCTCTGCCCCATCCATTGCGAGTGATAAACGTCTTAATGCATCACTAACATCATTGTATTGAATCTTTTCCATCCCCCCATTCTCTCAAATACAGAGAACTGCGCAACTTTCAGGAGGCTCTGATTAAGTCACTTCGTGACCCAATCAGATCTCCCTTACAAGTTATTTTATGGGGGAAGGGTTATAATTCAGCATATTACAACAACATCTATAGAGCCCTTCCCCCAAACCCCCATCCCATTAATCTTTTTCAGATATTCTTTCACTATTGAAGATTTATTACGATCACTCTATAGTCCTCCCATTATGGCCAAGAAAAAAACCACAAAAAAGAGTTCTGCGGGTGGAAGCCAGTGGCAGCCGGAGATCAAAAATCTGGAGCACAGAATCGGCGAACTGATTAGCCTCTGTAATACCTTGCGTGAGGAGAACGGAGATCTGCGTGGAAAAATACAGGACGTCATCACAGAGCGTGATGAGTTGGTGGAAAAAAATCAACTTACAGTCAAGAGTGTTGAATCCATTCTCTCATCTGTAAAAATACTGGAAAAACAGTCATGACCAAAAGTACACCAGTAACCATCAGCATTCTGCAAAAAGAGTACAAGATCTCCTGTCCTCCAGAAGAGCAAAACTCACTTATTGAGTCAGCGTCAATCGTTGACAAGAAAATGCGCGAGATAAGAAAACAGGGGAAAAGTGTTGGTCAGGATCGCATTGCCATAATGGCGGCACTCAACATTGCTCATGAACTACTGCATAATCACTCTGATCAGCAGCAGGGTGCAGTTGACGTGGCGGATGAACTGGTTCGCCTGCGAGGCCAGGTGGAGGCTGCACTTCACCAAGGCAAGCAATTAGAGCTTGAATAATTACCCAAACAGGTGTAGCTTATATACCTATAGATTTTGGTGTCTACTGTAGTATTTGATCACCGGGACTCGATCCTTGATCCTTAACTCACGACCCTGGGAGCTAATTTTATTAAAGGCGTGTGCAGGTCCGATTATCGGAAAGCCTAAACCTTTAGTTCAGGCTCCCCTCCTTGAACTCTATGGTTCAGGGACGTTGGCCCGACCGGTACATACGGTAGACACCACCCTACACTCCCCCTCATGAAAGCCACCGCCACTCTCCGTAATAAAATCCGCGAGAAGAGACGTGCTCTTCCTGAAGCGGTGCGCCAGGCCAACTCGGCAGAGCTCTTTGGCCACTTGATCAACCACCATGTTTTCAAGCGTAGCCGCAGAATTGCAGGATTTATTGCCAGTGACGGGGAACAGGATCCCGAGCTAATTATTGATCGAGCTATTCACGATGGTAAGGAGTGTTTTCTCCCTGTCTTGAACAGACTGCATGGCAACAGATTATGGTTTGCTCCACTCCATGAAGATAGCAATCTTGTTATCAATAAATATGGGATTCCGGAACCGGAGATATTTCCTCCAAAACCAACTCCAACCTGGACCCTTGATCTTGTGCTTACCCCACTTGTAGCTTTTGATTCAGCTGGAGGACGCATAGGGATGGGCGGCGGATATTATGATAGAACCTTCTCTCATCCAAAACGCTCGAGCAATAGCAGGCGTCCATTTCTGCTTGGAGTGGCCCACTCATTCCAGGAGGTTAAATCAATAAAAAAAGAGCCGTGGGATATTCCACTTGACGGCATTGCCACAGAGAAAGGGGTTACTGTTTTCTAATTAGTTTATAGCCATAAACTAATTAGAAAACAGTATGGTAATATTTGCATTTAAAATCAGGAACTACTTATTTTATTTAGCTTATTATTAATAAACAATATTGATTACAATAATATTGACTTATTGATTGAATAATATATTGTTGCCGCAAGTCTGTTAATACAGGCTTATTTTCTTAACTACATAGAGAGGTTATTCGATATGTTTGATAATGCATTTTCTACCGTTGGTAGCGTTGTACGTGGACTTACTGGATTGTTAATGTCATTAATCGGGCTCGGCCTTTTAATCGAGGTTGTATTTGGTGCAGGGGCTCTTGGAATGCCCGGAGTTGTTGGGGGCATCGGCAACGTTGTATCCCAGTTCAGTGGAGTTAATGGTTTAATTACACTGATTGTACTTGCAGCATTACTTAACAGATAATCATCTTTAAGTAGACCCCCCTCTTCGGAGGGGGTGTTACAGACAAAAAGGCAGACACCATGAACAGTTCACCGATAAAAGAGACTATCAACCGTGCCACCTCATGGTTAAAAATTCTTACCGATTTTGGTGTCATGCTTATAATCACCTTCATAATTATTGATATTCTGTTCCCGGGGACAACCGGCATTATTGGAAACCTTACAGAAATAGTTCAAACCGCAACCGGATCAACTGCTGATACCACTACAGCCGCTAAATCTGGCTCTGAAGTTATCACAAACGGCAACAGTGATCGTGGACTGGTTGGACTTGTTGCTCTATTACTATTTTTATTTCTGCTACGCCGCGACAAATAGATATTTTCACCTGACTCAATCAGGGTCGGGCGGACTCTTTTCGCAAAAACAGTAACTGACCACTATCTGATCCCTCTTCCGAGAAGCGATATCCTGCGGCAGAAAAATCTTGCAACTGTTCCGCTCTATCCAGACGATTACGAATAACAAAATCACACATCATTCCACGTGCCTTTTTGGCATATATGCTAATAATTTTATACTGGCCATTTTTCTCATCCTTGAAAACAGGAGTAACTACAGGATAATCCAGCATCCCATCCACGGACTTGAAGTACTCGCTGGATGCCAAATTAATGATCTCCCCACCAGATATCTCTACATCACGATTAATCAATGAGGCACTCTCTCCACGCCAATAATCATACAAGTTATCCCCCTTACGATTTTTAAGCCTGGTACCCATCTCTAATCTGTGTGGCTGAATCATATCAAGAGGGCGCAACACCCCATACAACCCAGAGAGGATTCTTAAATGGGCTTGAGCATAATCAAAGTCTCTCTGCTCAAACGCTGTGGCAGCCATGCCTGCATATACATCACCCCTAAAGGCAAGAATCGCCTGTTTGGATCGTTGCTCTGAGGTGTCTGTTGTCCACCGTCTGTAACGTTCAAAATTCAGACGAGCAAGATTGTCACTTAATTTCATTAATCTCTTCAGATCACTCTCACTATACTGCTTCATAATTAAGGCAATGTACTCAGCCTTCCCTATCAGCTCTGGTTCCGAGAAGCCTATATCTGGTGCCACCTCTTCAAATTCAAGTTTTTTGGCTGGTGAAATCAGTAGTAACATTATTTTTGCAACGTCTCCAGATTAGCTCTTATCAACTCAAACAGCGGAGTCAGCTTTTTTCTGATAGAGCGCCCCACAGCTCCACTGTGCAGAACCATCCTAAATGAAACCTCCTCCCTGACACATGAGAGCAACATAACTGCCTGCATCATGTCCCGATATTCTGAATGGCTCTGTAACAGTTCCGCAACGGCCTTGATACTGCCATCATCAATCCACTCTCCAACCTGCAACTGACAGAGCTCCAGCGATCTCTCCTCAGTTGCAGGTATTCCGATATCAGAAAAGAGGGCACCAATGGCATTCATAAGGGCGTAAACAGAATCCTCATTTGCCACCTTGCCAAGTAACTCTATGGCCAGAGCGATAAATGTCTGCCCCTCGGAGGAGACAATGGTAATCATGGTTTTTGCAGCACTATTGCCACTATCAGACAGAGCTGCACACCCATCAACAATCTCCTGGTACCGAGGATGTGGCGCAACCAGATCAGGCAGTGACAAGGGGTTAGCCTGCAGAAATGCCACCTGATAAATACCCTTCCCACGCTCCTGACTTCGTCGCCATATCCGCTCAATCTGACCATCATCAAGTAGGCCGTCCTGCAGTAACAGGGACAAAATCAACAGCACCTCCTCTGTATCAGTAACAAACGCCAGATGCTCAACAAGAAACTGAGCGATCTCTCTACCCAGGCTACTGTTCACCACACAGGGGTGGCGCAACATATGCGTACCCTGCTCTGCCTGTTGTACCGTATTGGTAACAGTCCACCAGACATTATGTGCCAACTCAACATTCAGCCCCGAGGAGTTGGCTACCGCAACAACCGCTTCCGGATCGCCCAACAGAAGAAACTTGCCAAGATGCACCCCTCCCGTCTGCCCCATGCGACTCCACCGTTTAATATAGTTAGGATAACCCCCACTACTACCCAGAACATGTTCCGACAACATCTCACGAACATACCTCAGGTATTGATCATTATTACAGTTTGGAGAGAGCGGGATTGATGCCTCACCATTAGGCGTCAGTGCATACATTGTCATATGCGCCTCATCCAGACGGATAGCCTTGGGGCTGTTGTGCAGCATCACCTGAATACGCAACTGGTCTTCACTGGATAACGACATCAGTTCAACTGGATCCTCTCTCCCCACGGCACACACCCTCTACCCTTGATCAGCCATATCACCGGCAACTGTGGTGGATCTGCCGGGAACTTCCCCTCAGCATCAGTAAAGTAGAGCAAAATATCAGGCTGACTATCCTGTTGCTCAAGCCACCGAAAAACCGGGTTGAAACTGGTCCCTCTTCCACCCTTTATCAACTCAGATTGAACCTCCATAGGCTCCCATGGCTCGAATCTGACGGGCTCTCCAACAATCTCTTGATCACTCATCAACAGTGTAACCCCTGCACGAATCTGCCCCTTCAGGCCATTAATCTCGGAGACAAACTCCCCAATCTCGTCAATACTCACTGAGCCGCTGGTATCAATTGCGACCACAACATCAAGCTGCCCGCTTCTCAGGGATGGAAAAATAGCCCCGCTTCCCCTGCGTGATGAGGGACGGAGGTAACTGTAGTCATCTCGCGCTCGTGCTGTCATATAGTGAGCCAACATCATTCTCCATGGCAACCGAGGCTGGAGAAAGTGGTCAACCATCCTTGCCATGGCACCGTCCAGCTTGCCTGCCTGCATTGCCTGCTGTGCCGCCCCGGCGAGATGTTGCTGCCACTGGGTCTCCAGAGAATTTCTCTCCATTTCACCGAGAGGGGGTGGACGACCCGAGGCACCACTATAACCCCAACCGGAATTAGGTGTGCCAGAACCATGAGCATCGGAAGCATCCAGCTCAGAATCTGAACTGTCTGAAGTATCATCATGGTTATCATATAGATGCTGATCCAGTGTCTCCCGATCGTCATCCTCATCCAGCATTGGATATATCTCCTCTGCCGTCATCCCGTCAAAACTTTTCAGATATAGAACATCGTCTGGTGGAACCATATCCTCACCAATCAACATGGCATTTATGGCAAAGTCACACGCCACATCCCAGCGGTGTCTGTTTCTATGTTGACGGCGCGAAAAATGGGATAGCGCACAGTGCAGCGCATCATGAGCCAACATGAACTGAACCTGTTTGGATGTCAGCGCAGAGATATATTCAGCATTGTAATAGATAGAACGTGCATCTGTTGCTGTGGTTTTACACCAGCCTGGTGATGCCTCAACCAGCGGCAGACGCAATACAAGTGCCCCTAAAAATGGGCGCTCCAGAATCAATCTGGTACGTGCTGCACTCAACTTTGTATCAACTACCTCACTCATTCGTAGAGCATCACATCAGCGATCGCTTTCGCCCACTCTCCAAATTGTGGTACCGCAAACAGTTTCTCCCCAACCGCACGATGCAGATCAGAGACCAGCATTACCCCCATCTCACGCTGAGGAAAACGGCCAGCATAATCAAGAACATTGCCGAGCACACTCTCAAGCCTGTCGCTATCCCTTAACTTGATTGCACGGCCCACCAAGGCTGTTGCAACTGCATACTGCAGATCAATCTCCTTGGGGACATCAGCACCCTCTCCTGAAAGAATCATATCGAGATCAGGAAGGTTATGAAGATTTTCTATAAATGCCGCCAATTCAATGCCTGCAGCATTTCCCACACATCCCTGCAGCGCACCTCTCAACAACTCGCTGTTGGGCTCAAACTTGTTAAGTGCACGGTGGGCAAACTCCCAGGAGCGCGGAGATGGAAAAGCAACAGGATTATGGGCAGGATCAAAATCAAAAAGTAGCTCTGGTCTAAAACGGAGAAATGATATAACCCTCTCATCAACACCACTCTTCCAAGCCCAGCTAACCCAGTCATCAAGATTTACATCCACCTCATAATGGGAAAATCGATTCGCCAGAGGTGCCGGCATGGTATAGGTAACCCCCCTATCCCCCTGCCGATTGCCTGCCGCAAATATGGCCCAGCCATCTGGCACTCTATACTCGCCAAGCCTGCGATCGAGAATAAGTTGGTATGCTGCCGCTGATACTGTGGGTGGTGCAGAGGTTATCTCATCAAGAAACAGAATGCCGTGCTCACCATGACGAGAGGCATCAGGCAACAGAGCAGGAATAGACCACTCTACCAGGCCATCCTTGTTAAATGGGATTCCTCGCAGATCACTTGGCTCCATCTGTGAAAGTCGTATATCTACTACACGTCCATTCCCGCTCTCGGCTATCTGCGCCACCATCTGGGACTTGCCGACACCAGGCGGCCCCCATAGCATTACAGGTGTATGGTGGCCAGAGTCGGCACTTTGATACTCACGCTCCAGAATGGAGAGCAATTGTGCAGGTCTCATCTAACTATTCTCGCTATCATTAAATTGGCAGAATATCATACCAATTTAGTGAGGCTTTATCGACTAACTCAAAAAGAGCTTATAGACGGGATTCTCTGTCTCTTCCCAGTAGTGATACCCAAGATCATCAAGAAATTTCTGGAAATCTGCACGCTCTTCAGACGGCACCTGAACCCCGCACAGAACACGACCAAATGCTGCGCCATGGTTTCTGTAATGAAACAGACTGATATTCCAGGTACGGCCCAGATTGGTTAAAAACTGCAATAGTGCCCCGGGGCGTTCCGGAAATTCAAAACGATAGAGAATTTCATTATCAATACCAGACTGACGCCCCCCAACCATATAACGGACATGCAGTTTTGCTGCCTCATTGTCAGATAGATCCTCAACCGGATACCCCTTATCAACCAGACGTGAGATCAGATGATGTGGATCTTCTCCAGTGCCAAGCTGCACCCCAACAAAGATATGGGCATCTGCCTGGTCGGCATAACGGTAATTAAATTCAGTAATTTGACGTTTTCCAAGCAACTTGCAAAACCGTTTGAAACTGCCAGGACGCTCTGGAATTGTTACTGCAAGAACAGCCTCTTTGCGCTCCCCAATCTCTGCACGCTCAGCCACATGACGCAAACGATCAAAATTAATATTGGCACCACTATCCACCGCAATCAGTGTCTGCTTCTCTACACTATTCTGTTCTACATATTTTTTTAGCCCAGCTACAGCAAGTGCACCCGCAGGTTCGGCAATTGACCTGGTATCGTCAAAAATATCCTTGATAGCAGCACAGATCTCATCAGAGCTGACCAACACCACCTCATCCACCAGTTTGCGTGCCAGCCTGAAGGTCTCCTTGCCGATCTGTTTAACCGCAACACCATCAGCAAAAATACCAACCTGATCCAGCACCACCCGACGCTTGCTCTTCAGTGCATTATGAAGTGTTGGCGCATCTTCAGGCTCAACTCCTACTACACGAATATCCGGGTAGAGATATTTTAGATAAGCTGCCATACCGGCAATCAGTCCGCCGCCACCAACCGGGATAAAGACTGCATCAATCCTGCCCGCATGTTGACGCAGAATCTCCATTGCAATAGTTCCCTGCCCGGCAATCACCTCAGGATCATCATATGGATGAACCAGCGTCAGCCCCTTATCCTCAGAGAGCTCCAACGCCTTCTGGTAGGCATCATCATAGGCATCACCAAACAGAACTGCCTTGGCACCATACTTGCGCACCGCCTGCACCTTGATCTCGGGCGTAGTCTTGGGCATCACAATCGTCGCCTTAACACCCATCTGCTGAGCAGAGAGTGCGACCCCTTGCGCATGGTTGCCAGCAGATGCTGCGACCACACCACGCCTTAACTCCTCATCACTAAGGCTAGCCATCTTGTTATATGCACCACGCAACTTGAAAGAGAATACCGGCTGCAGATCCTCTCGCTTAATCAGCACATTGTTTCCTAAACGCTCGGACAGGCCACGCGCCTCTTCCAGTGGTGTCTCTCGTGCCACATCATAGACACGCGCCTTAAGTATTTTTTCAATATATTTTTTTGGCATGGCTCACAGTATACTTGTACAAAACCAGACAGCAAACAGACATTACATAAAACAGAACATGGAGAAATAGAATATGACTCAAGATGAGATGAAAAAGGCCGTTGCCGAGGCAGCACTGGAGCATGTAGTACCAGGAGAGATTATTGGGGTGGGCACAGGCTCAACCGCCAACTTCTTCATTGATGCTCTGGCCACTATAAAAAATCAAGTTAAAGGGGCTGTAGCCAGCTCTGAGGCCACAGCAGAACGTCTGCGTGGACATGGTATCGAGGTATTGGACCTCAACTCTGTCAGCAACATGTCTATCTATGTGGATGGCGCAGACGAATCCAACAGCCAACTCCACCTAATCAAGGGGGGTGGTGGTGCACTGACCCGTGAAAAAATTGTGGCAGCAGTTGCAGACAAATTTGTCTGTATCGCCGACGAGAGCAAACTGGTAGATGTAATGGGTGATTTTCCCCTTCCAGTCGAGGTGATCCCAATGGCACAGAGCTATGTTGCCCGCGAGATCATCAAACAGATTGGTGGACAGCCTGTACTACGTGAAGGATTCACTACAGACAATGGCAACATCATCATTGATGTCCGCAACCTCAAAATCATGGAACCTACAGTGGTTGAACAGAAGCTAAACAATATTGTTGGCGTGGTCACCAATGGGCTGTTTGCAATGCGTCCAGCCGACGTGCTGTTGTTGGGAACACCTAACGGGGTGCGTGCCATCAACCCTGAATAGATTCATCAAGTAAGCTCTATTCATGGTTGGAGATTGCTCTAGAGCCCGAAAACTAGAGCCCGAAAACAACCCAATTCTGCCCTTCAAATAATCATAAAATAATTTACGAACGGTCATCATACAGTAACATTGGTTTAGCATAATGGTCCCACGATTTGAGGTGGACTCCTAATTGTCCCTCCTCCTCCTCGGACTCTCCGGATAAACCTCAAATCTCAGGCCCTTCTCCCATAGATTGGCCTGAGACCCGTCAGTTATAGATATCACTGGCGGGTTTTTTTATGTCCGTAATCATCTGGTAACAATGTATTGATACTGTGGGGATGTTGTATGTAGCAATACAACAAGTTTCATGATACTTCCTTTGAAGCGACATTGCCTGCCCTGACTATGATGGGCAGGCTTTTTTATGCGACAGCCGGATGCTCCGCACTGTCAGTTGGAATGATCAGGCTTGCAATCACACTACCTCCACTCCTGTTTCTTAAGGAGAGGTGCATTCCATGAAGCTCGGCAAGCTGTCTGGCAATGGCCAGCCCAAGGCCGCTACCAAGATGTGAGTTACCTCTGGATTCATCCACCCTGTAGAATGGCTCAAACACAGTCTCAAGTAGCTCCTCTGGAATGTTGTCACCACCATTTTTCACCTCAACCTCAAGGTGTGATATTTGGTCACCTCTCTCCTTATGACAATAGACAGTGACCTCATGATCTCTCCCGAACTTGATGGCGTTCTCAATCAGATTACCAACCACTCTGCGGATTGCCGTTGAATTGGTCTTGATATGACAACATTTTCCCTGAGTGAAATTGATTGGTGTAGTGGAGGTTGCATATTGCTTGATCACACCATCTATAAGAACACCAAGATCAACCATCTGTATCTCTGATGACAGTGCGGCCTCTCCAAAATCCATTGAGCTGTCGATCAACTCGTCCATTACCTTGATGTCACTCTCTATCTTCTCAACCAGATCAGTATTATCTGGGCTTCTCAATAGCTCCAGATAGACCCTTATCCTGCTTAAGGGGGTACGCAGATCATGTGAAACCCCTACAAGAATGGTTGTCCTGTTCTTCAGTAGTGTCTGAATTCGTGAGGATAGCCTGTTTATATTCTTGATTAGGGATCGAATCTCTTTCGGGCCTTTTTCCTGAACAACACAGCACCCGTCTGGATGTTCAGTTTTGCCAAGATCATTTTCCAGGTCCCTTATTGGCTGGGTAATTTTCCTGGATGCCAGAACGGTCCCAGCCAGAGTAAATATTGTCCACAACACAAACAACAGAATTATGGACCAGCCAAAGTGAATGTGTGACCTCTTCTCACTGAAACCAATACGAATTACTTCACCATCCACATCAAGATCAACCCAATGGTAAGTTTCACCACTCTCTTCTACAGAGGTCAGTATTGAAAAATCACTACTATGAACTTTATCCCGAAGCATATCCCCGAGGTGGATCAAATATGGGTCAAATGAGACCATACTCTTCAGTGGGTTGCGATGGTCACCAAGAGTCAGCTTATTAGTTTCCAGTATAGATTGTACATAATCACTATCTCTTGATGTTCCATCTTTGAACCGATGGATAGAGCGTGCCGAGTTAATCAGAAGATCAGAAAAATCCCTGGCAGACTGGTCAACACTAGGATGAACAACAAGGGCTATGAATAGCAAGCCATTCAGAATAGCAACAATAAAAATTGTCCCTGCAAATATCAATGAACTTTGGCTTATTATTGAGCAGTTTTCCAGGCATCTCTCTAAGCGTTTCATTTGGTAACTTTATCGAGACTAAAGCGGTATCCAAATCCCCTGATTGTTATCAGAAAATCTGGGGAAGATGGATCATCCTCAATTTTTTTTCTCAGGCGATTGATACGAGCATCAATACTGCGATCCATTACATCCTGTTCATACGCATGTATCTGAGTCACAAGATAGTCTCTACTCAGTACCCTGCCCACTTTATCAAGAAAGATCTGCAATAAAACCGTATCTGCTGGACTAAGGTCAACCTCTTCACCATCTCTGACTAAGATATGTGATTCACGATTAAATTTGTTCTTTCCAAAGACCACCACTTTCTCTTCTCTATTCTGTTTTACCAGCAGTGACTCTCTGCTGCGGATCATTGCCTTGATTTTCTCCAGCAGCTCTCTTGGATCAAAAGGTTTTCTTAGGTAGTCGTCACCACCGCTTTGAAGACCAGCAACAACATCGTCTGTTCTGGTAAGGGCAGATACGAATAGAATTGGTATGGTATTTCCAGATCCACGAATGTGGCTAGCGACATCCAAGCCACTACCATCAGGCAGCATTACATCAAGTATTATCAGCGCAGGATTCTCCCTGGATAGAATATCCTCTACCTCAGAACCATACTCTGTCAAGATCACTGCAAAGTTGTTTTCTTCAAGAAGAGTGCGGACAGCACCAGCCAATCCACAGTCATCCTCAACGATAAGAATTTTTTTATCCATGCCCATCCTCCATCCAGCGCTATAAAGCACCTTCATGGTTCCCTTCCCCTGAGGGTAGTTCATAAAAACCTAATGTAAAGATTTTATTGAATATTAATGTGTCTTTGACCAATATCCATATTCGTTATAGATATAAATCAATAAATCACAATGTAATAATAGCGATTGTTTGTTACCAAACTGTTACCACAACCAACCAAAACCCAACATATGGTTTATCTATTGAGCGCTCTATCAACCCATTCGATGGCCACAAACAGGCCGAACTGCGTGTTTTCTCTACAACGATATCCCAAGAATAACGAATGGGTGAATGGCTAAAATTGCAAACATCGAGAACATAAGCAGGGCAGCCAGAACAACCAACCTTTCACTAATGGGATCAAGTAGTGCCTTGAAACGGTTTTTACCTGTTTTTTTCATAATCAATCCTTGTCTATGAAAATTTCAGACCACAGTCTAATCTATGACTGTTACCGCATGATGACCATATATAGATATATCCGTGAGCCTGAACACCACTTTTGACAATAACTCGAGATGCCCTAGACAACGAGCATTTTTACGATGCCGAGGTCTATATCCTCATTTTGGTTATCGCAGAACACCTTCTTTACCTGGCTCAAGAGCGGCAAAACCTCTACAGGATCAACGGAACAATAGACCTTATTATGTACACGCCTGGATTGAATTACGCCAGCTTTTCTTAGAGTCTCAATGTGCTGGGATATGTTGCTTTGGGTGGTACCAACAGATGCCAGAACATCACTAACTGTTTTTGCTTGATCACCCAGATAACAGAGTATCTTCAGTCTGGTTGGATGGCTCATGGCCTTTAATACGTCAGAAACTCTCTCCATCTCTGTTGCATTTAGTAGCATTTCAGTTTTATCTGTCATGCCTATCACCCAAGCTAACTAGACAGATAACCATCTTTTGGATCACTGACGCCACGCATGCTGGGAAAGGTCTGCTTCTCAAATTTTTCTGCAATTCTGCGTATGCAGATGACACACCCCTCTTTGCCCAACAACACATCAGAAAATTTCTTGTTTACTTTATGCCCAAACTGATCTGAAATCTCCACCTCTTCTTTCGTGGGTAGTACACGAGCCTTTAGGCCGAACTGATTCAGCACATTCCAAAAATCAACAAACCCCTCAATATCATATCCTGCAGCTCTCATCTCACTCCTCCTCAACACAACAAAATCCTTAACAGTCACTCATTACAGCGCTCGATCGAGTAACATTGCTTCTCATGGTATGATAAGAATTACGTATATGTCAATTAGCACAACTCTTAATTGACATAGCTCATGATAGTTGTTTGCAATGACCAATCAATCTACACAAGGGATTGCAAGATGGGGGATTACAAGCAGTTATTGAGTGACCAGTCTGACTTATTGGTTGATCTTTCAGTCATCAGGAATAGATGTAACAGGGGTTCCTTTACAATCCCTCAGATGGTGAATGAGCTGAGGTTAAGCTGGTAATAGAGATCGTAAAAATCCCTACTTAACGCACATTAAATAAAGATGTGAGGGTTCCACTGAGCCGGGACTCATCTCTTTTTTTCGACAATTCTCTGTAGCTCTCCTGCTTTTCTCTATTTTCAGCAAATATTTTCTCAAGCTGTTTTTTGAGCGCAGCAGACTGCTCTGTATTGGCGTGGCGTCCCTGAATATTCATCTCTATTTCCTTTAGCTAGGGATTAAACTTGGTGTCCCTCTCCACCAAAGTTTCTACGCCTCCTCCAGTGGCGGGACACTTTTAACAATACACAATATTTTGAGGGAAGTTATGACAAACTAATGTGTCATAACCCAAGAAAACAGTCTGATACGACGGTCTCTTGCCAAGCCAGTGTCTATTTGCATGAGAGCCGGGGAGCCTTTGATTTAGTCATCCTAGAGCAGCACCTGCTCCATCCCGCCTCCATTTACCCTGTCCAGAAACTGCTGTTGCCACTGGTCACCATGCAGCTTTTTCACTATCTCAACCACCAGATAGTCTACTTTCAATCCCGTGCTCTCTTGATAACGGATCAACCCCTGCTGGCAAGATGGGCAGGAGGTGAGAATTTTTTCTACGCTGCTGAGCCCGCTGATATCCTTTTTCAGCTCCTGCTCTTTTCTGAACTTCACCTGAGTTGCAATATCGGGACGGGTAACGGCAAAGGTTCCGGACTCGCCACAGCAGCGATCTGATAGCTGCACCTTAGAACCGGTCAGCCCCGATGCCACCTGGATTGAGTCAAACTGCTTCATTGGGCTATGACAGGGATCATGGAATAGATATTTTTCACTGTTCTCTTCCAGCTTGACCCCCTTCTTCAGCAGATATTCATGGATATCAAGCAGACGACAGCCGGGGAATATCTTCTCAAACTCGTACTGCATCAGCTGATCCATACAGGTGCCGCAGGATACCAGTACAGTTTTTATATCAAGGTAGTTGAGGGTGTTGGCGATACGATGGAAAAGGATGCGATTACCCATCGAGATCTGGTGCCCCTTCTCCTCATCACCAGAGGCACGTTGCGGATAGCCACAACATAGATACCCAGGAGGAAGGACTGTCTGCACATCCAGCGCATAGAGCATGCTAAGTGAGGCCATCTCCACCTCCCCGAAAAGGCGCTCGGAGCCACAGCCAGGAAAGTAGAAAACTGCCTCTGACTCTGTTGATGTGGTCTCTGGGTTTCTTAACACTGGGATATAGCGACGATCTTCTATGCCCAGTAGCGCTCTGGGGCTCTTCTGTGACATGCTCCCCGGCATAGGCCGATGGAAGAAGTGAACTACCTGACTCTTGATCTCCGGTTTGCCGGTTGTGGCAGGGGGACGCTTCTGTCGTTGCAGCAGCCCTGAGCCACGCATAAGCTGATGACCCAATCTCTGTAGTGCATAGCTCCATGTCACCAGCCCGGTACGCATAATCTTGATCAGACGGGGATCGGTTACATTGAGAAACTGCATAGAGATCCAACCTACCGGCTTGAACCACCGTTTGCGTTGACGTTTGAGGATGGTACGCATCTGTACAGTGACATCACCAAAATCAATATTGACCGGACATGGTGTTACGCAACGATGACAGATGGTGCAGTGGTCTGCCACATCATTCATCTCCTCAAAGTGGCGCAGCGAGATACCACGACGGGTCTGCTCCTCATAGAGCACCGCCTCAATCATCAGGCCAGTTGCAAGAATCTTGTTACGTGGGGAGTAGAGCAGATTGGCTGCCGGAACATGGGTGGTACAGACCGGTTTGCACTTGCCGCAGCGCAGGCAGTCCTTGACCATCTGGTTGAGGCTACCCAGATCATTAGCCTCCAGGATCAGCGCCTCCTGTGCCAACAGCTGCAGTGAGGGGGTGTAGGCATCCTCCAGCCCGGAACCGGCCATGAGCTTGCCACGATTGAAGTGCCCCTCTGGATCCACACGCTCCTTGTACCCCTTGAAGGCATCAATCTCTTTCTGATTCAGATAATGGATCTTGGTCAGGCCGATCCCATGCTCCCCCGAGATCACCCCACCCAGTGATTGGGCCAGCTCCATGATGCGGTCCACAATCCGCTCCGCCTCCTGCAGCATTTCATAGTTATTGGAGTGGACAGGAATGTTGGTATGGACGTTTCCATCACCTGCATGCATATGGGTGGCCACGAAGAGGCGGCGAGATTTTATCCTGGAGTGCAAGAGGTCAAACTCGTCTCTTAATTTAACCATCTCCTGACCGGAGAATATCTCCTTTAAAGGATGCTCTATCTCTCTCTTCCATGAGACTCTGAGATCACGGCGTTGTAGCAATCTAAACAGTGTGCGTGATTCAGAGAGATCTGGATCGCGCTCAATTTGGAGAGACCCATAACTGTTATCCATATTCTGTAACAGCAGGCTCCAACGTGTTTTTATCTGATCTATCAGTTCATTTGCAGCACTCTGTTTCGAGACCAGAATCTGCTGATGCTCCTCACTGTTATCACCTTGTGCCGTATGTCTGTTTATCTTCTTGATCAGCTCCTGAAGCTCATCAAGGCCACTCAGTTTGTTCTGGATAGATTGCTCAATATTTATCCGCTCTATACCATCCCCATAGTCAGCCAGGCGGTCCAGTGGAATTACCACATCCTCATTAATCTTGAATGCATTGGTATGGGCGGCAATTGCAGCTGTTCTGGATCTATCCAGCCAGAAATTTCTACGAGCCTCAGAGCTAACAGCAATAAATCCCTCTGCTCCACGCCTCTCTGCAGCATCAACCACAGAGTTAATTACATCCGTTAGCAGCTCATCACTCTCGCCACCAATATCGGCAAGCAGCACCATCTTTGGCAGATCTGGCCGCGCCGCCTTGGTGCTGTACTGGACAGCTTTCACATAACGCTCATCAAGGTGCTCTAGCCCAGATAGAACCACGCCTCTACTCTGCTTAATGATATCTATGGTTTCAACAATAGCAGGCACTGCTCTGTGCAGATCAGGATCAAAGAACTCGAGACAGAGGGTTCGTAGCTGCGGTGACTGTTTATGTAGCACAAACAGAGCTGATGTTATCAGTCCGTCGCAGCCCTCTTTTTGTGCACCCGGCAGACCTGCCAGAAATTTGTTTGTAACATCCTTGCCAAGTCCTGGCTTGCGCATCTGCTCTGATGGAATCTGCAGGATCTGTGGTTCACTCTTCTCTGTGATCCCATCTTTTTCAAAGAGCTGAATCCTGAATTCCGCATATGGCTGATCATGCAATTTCCCCAGATTATGGTTCAGCCTCTCTACCGCAAGCCACTCTGCCTGGGGTGTGACCATCTTCCAGGAAACAAGATTATCCAGTGTTGTGCCCCAGCGTACTGCCTTTTTGCCTCCGGCATTCATTGCAATATTGCCGCCAATGGTTGAGGCATCCTGTGAGGTTGGATCAACTGCAAAAGCAACTCCAGCAGCCTCTGCCGCCTCGCTTACCCTCCGGGTAACTACTCCAGACTCTACCTCGATGGTTGCTACAGGTTTGTCTACGCCCTGAATTTTGCGTTCAACAACCTGCCCCAGCTTCTCAAGTCGCTCAACATTGATAACAACACTATTGGCCTCAAGAGGTACGGCACTACCTGTATATCCTGTGCCTCCGCCTCGAGGAATTATGGTCAAAGCAAGATCAATGCAGGCCTCAACAACATCCCTGACCTCTTGTTCACTATCCGGGGTAACCACCAGAAACGGAAGCTCTACACGCCAGTCTGATGCATCAGTAGCATGAGATACACGGGCAAGACCATCAAACTGAATATTATCTTTTCTGGTAATGCGAGAGAGTCTCTTGAGAGTGCGCCTGCGCATCTCGGCCTGACAGCTGACCCATGACCTGAACTCATCAACCGCCTCTCTGCTCTTCTCTGCCAATTGAAGCGCAAGCTCATTACCATCGGCGCGGCTTACAATCTGATCCAGACGATGGTTGAGTGCATCAACAAGAGCGTTACGTCGACCTACGTTCTCAATCAGGTCGTCCTGAATGTATGGGTTACGACGTACGACCCAGATATCACCCAACACCTCAAACAGCATGCGCGCAGAACGTCCCGTCTGGCGCTGCCCTCGCAGTTCATCGAGCACATGCCACATCTCCTCTCCCAGAAAGCGAATAATAATTTCTCTATCTGAAAAAGATGTGTAGTTGTATGGAATCTCACGAATTCTGTGAGCTTGATGGATGGTCCCAGTCATAGGAGCATATGATACCGCAGGGAGGGGAAGTCAAAAAATAAAAACGGCTTCTGAAATCTCTTTC
This sequence comes from Candidatus Thiopontia autotrophica, assembly GCA_014384675.1. Taxonomy (NCBI): domain Bacteria; kingdom Pseudomonadati; phylum Pseudomonadota; class Gammaproteobacteria; genus Candidatus Thiopontia; species Candidatus Thiopontia autotrophica. The sequence continues at coordinate 19,178 of JACNFK010000015.1, forward strand.
GGAAGCCGCAATATTGCCCTTTAATTATTATTATTGTATTTCGTCTTATTTTTCTTATTTTGCCGATACTGTCAGGTGTCCTCCAATATGCGGACAGCCAATATAATCATTAAGAAAACAGTTGTCAACCTATTGTTTTTATTATCGTTTTATAAGAATATCCTGATATTCTGGTTAATTACCTGGCCAGTCTCCCCCAACTATCCTTAAACATCTTCTCACAATCAGTATTGAATGATTCCTCCCCCCTGACCAGCAGGATATGAAACAGAAGATCTCCATACCCATTCAAAAAATAGAGTCCTCGCTGATTATCCCCTCTTGTGGAGAACCATACCTGAGCAACCTCTGCCCAATTAATATGAAGATGGAAATTATCATGCTCCAGGTTTAGCCAATCACCACGCCGTTCAAATTCAAGATTCTCAACCAACAGCTCTGATACTGCGCCGGCATCAGAGCGAACCACAACACGTAATTTTCCCCACTTCTCTGCAGATTGGAGAGCCTTGAGATGGTTTGCAGGGTCAACCATTGCTACCTCAAACAGGCCTGCCCTATCACCATCTGTCTGCATCTGTATAGCATCAAGGATCTCCCCCACCGGCCGCTTAAAATAGGTTGATGCCGCCCGCAAGGTGGCCTTTTGGTTTTCACTCAACCACTCTCGCACTACAGCCCCCCAACCATCAAGCCCCATACTTAACGAGTGGCCCGCCTTCTCTCCATCCCTAACATCACCAGTAAGAGCGTCATATTTATTTGAGTAGCCCCGCGGTGTCACCATCAGACCATGATTAACAGTAGTTGTATGGTTACCAACAAGCACTGTGGTCAACATGCCAATTTTGTAGTCAGCCATTTTGGCTAGTGTAGTTATCTGGATATCTTCCAGTGCACGATATGCCGACTTGACTATAGCCACGGGGGTTTCAGGATCCCGGTAACGCAGAAGTATTTTTTGAGCCTCGACAATCTGCTGGGTACGACGCCCACTCTTTGGGTTATAGAGGGCAACCACAAAATCACTGGAAGCTGCCGCCTCCACCCGGTTGGCAATGGTTGGCCAAGGGGTGAGCAGATCGGAAAGCGAGATCGAACAGAAGTCATGTGTCAGTGGCGCCCCAACCAGAGAGGCACAGGCAGATAGCGCTGTCACTCCAGGAACCACCTCAACCTTGATGTCGTCGTTACCCGGCATCCATCCAGACTGAAACAGAACCTCATAGGTTGGCCCTGCCATACCATATACACCTATATCACCTGATGAGATCAGGGCAACTGTCTTCCCCATTTTTGCATGCTCATAGGCCTCGATACTGCGATCAACCTCCTCGGTCATCCCCTTTTTGATAACCTCCTTGCCGTCCAGCATCCCTTTTACCAGTTTGATGTAGGTGGAGTACCCAATCACAACATCCGACTCTTCAATGGCCTGACGTGCCCGGAGAGTCATGTTGGCTTGATCACCCGGACCAAACCCAACCATCAATATTTTTCCTCTGCTCATCCCTGTTCCTTTATCTCAACAACAGATATCGTGGCATTTTTTCCATCCTTGCCACGATACTTGTATTTTTCTATCAGCAGGTCATCCATCGTGGTCTCTGCCGCCAATATTGCAGCAGCCTCTGCCACTGCCGGGGTACCCATGTATTTCATTACCACATCCGAGGGGTTTGGAACCTCGACCTCAGAGAGCTGCTCTGCAGAAAAGTAGGTACACCTCCACCCATGGCTATCTGCCAATTGCAGGAGCGCAACCTCATCACTCTTCTTATCAATTGTTGCCATACCATCAACCTGATCATGGCTGGCATTTATCTGTTTCAGAGCGTTAGAGAGTGCGGTCTCAACAGTTTCGAGCGGGGTATTACGATCACATCCAACACCCAACATTAATCTCCTGGGTGGGCGATAGACAACCAGCCTCTCGTCCAACTGATCCCAAACAGCAGCTGGAATATCCTGATTTGTTACCCAGAGCAGCGACTTTATCTGGGTGAGATCAACATCCTCAAAACTGTCAAACAGATGAATATTTGCAGGAAGTGCGCTATCCCTTCTCCACCAATCTCTGCTCCCCGCCTCTTGCACAAAAGCAATTGGCTCCTCGTTCACCACATCCGCCGAGACCCGGGTTATGTTTATTTTGGGTGCCTCTATCTTCCACCCCAACTCACGACCAAGAATATCAACTGGGATGGTTTTCCCCACATCCGATGCTGTGGTTACAACTGCTGTTGCCTGCAGTATGGATGCAATCTTTTCCGCATACTCGTTTGCCCCCCCAACATGCCCAGAGAGCACCGGAATAACAAACTTGCCGGCATCATCAACCACCACGATGCCCGGATCCTCATCCTTCGATTTAAGGTGAGGCGCCGCAAGACGCACAACCGCTCCAAGAGAGACAAAAAACAGCAGTTGATCGAATGATTCCATCAAACTTGCCATCTGGGCACGCATGGCCCCCTGGTAGATAATCTTATTACAGTCAACTGACTCAACCTCTGACGCAAACTTCCTGGAGGTTACGACAGTCAACTCCTCTATATCCGAGGAGACCATCTTGGCAGCCAGTGCAACCATCTGACTAACACCATGCTTGGTGATTGCAATCAGCGCTACCCGTGGCGATACCACACTCATCTTTTTCTGCATCCTCTTTTGATCTCGCCTTTAACCCTGCCTGGATTCTTGACCAGAAGAAGAGAGAGGTAGTTAACCTTCTCTCCACGCAGGGTGCGGAGATCATGCACCACTCTCTCATCTGGCGCTCCTACACGCTCTACAAAGACAGAGCTCTCCAATAGCCCTCTGCTCTCAAGCATCTCTATCAGATCATCCATCAGTGGCTTAACCTTCATCAACACCAAACTATCGAAATCATCCAGCAACTTCTCTACTGTGGATACGCCGTACCCTGCAGGCAGGATGGCCATGGTGTCATCAACCTCTGCAATCGGCAGCTGTACCGAGGCGGCAGCAGCATTAAATGAGGAGACCCCAGCAATAGTCTCAACCTCTACATTCTCATCCAGCCCCTTAACGCTCTTTGCCAGGTGACCGAAGGTAGAATAGGTGGATGCATCACCCTCAACCAGAAACAGTACATCCTTGCCCCTGTTGAGAATATCCAGAACCGTCTTAGCGGCCCGTAGCCAGGCCTTTGATAACTTCTCGAGATCATGAGTCATGGGAAAAACAAGTCTGGTATGCTCTTCTGGCATCTCCAGTCCTGAGCGCTGCACAATACCAAGCGCAAAACTGTCACTCTTTTCATTGCGTGCAGGATAGGTCCATACCATCTCTGGATTGCTCAACAACTCCCACCCTCTTCTGGTAATCAACCCCGGATCACCCGGGCCCACAGATACTCCTATCAGCTTTCCCTGCTTGCTCATTCCACTACTCTCTACTATTTACTGTTCTGTTGTTTCCTGGCCGAGACGATCCATACCGGATTCTCTGCCTGCATTCGATGCATCTCCAGAATAGGAGAGCTGCGTGACGCCTGCATCTGGGTTACATCCCACTCTGCACCCTCCTGCTTCAATACTGCTGTAACCTCTGCAAGATTCTCCAGAGTGACAAAGTTCATGACCAGCCACCCACCAGGCCTCATTCTATGTAAAATTTTTCTGACCAGAAGCTCAAGATTTCCACCACTGCCACCAATAAATACTGCGTTCGGATCCGGCCACCCATCAATTCCGGATGGTGCCTTATCAACCACAAGGGTGTAATTGGTAATCTGCAGACGTTTTCTGTTTTCACGTACATTCTCTGCATCAGCCTCATTCTTCTCAATGGCATAAACATGCCCGCCAGATGCAACTCTTGCAGCCTCAAGGCCAACTGACCCCGATCCAGCCCCGATATCCCATACCACACTATCTGCAGACAACTGCATTCTGGCCAGTGACAGAGCTCTTACCTCACGCTTTGTGATTAGCCCTCTGTCAGGCCTTCTCTGGGAATACTCACTATCCTCGATGCCAAACAGAGGAAGCAACGAACTCTCCTCATCCAGAGAACTGTCCCTCCACAACAGCATGATATTCATATCCGAGAACTTCTGTTCTGCGCTATCTTCAATAGAGATTGGCCCCACCAGATTTTCACCACTCTGCAGCAGATTCTCTGCAACCGCCATCTGCCATCCGTTACTGAACCCCTCCATCAACATCATGCGTGCAACTCTGTCCGGACTGTTTGCTGAACTGGTAAAGACAATCAGCAGTTGCTCGCCTCTTATCTTTTGCAACAACTTGTAGAGACCATGCTCAGGATCCGGCTCCTCTACCCACTCCCCTGCATCAGCACCATGGATGGAGCATATTGATGCAGACTGCCAGGCGATACCAAAACGTGAGCAGGCCACCTGTAGAGTGGAGATATTGGGAATAATTTCACACTTTTCCATACCAAGTTTTGACGCCAGATAGCTCCCTATTCCATGACAGAGAGGGTCCCCTGTTGCCAGCACTATAACTGATCTGGAATCATCAAGAGCATCATCTATCCACTGAGGCACCTGACTGAATTTTCCTGTCATATTCCTCTGCTCCGATCCCTCCTTGAAATTATTGGAGAGCAGAGCAAGTAAGCGACTACCGGCAATCACCAGATCTGCATTGGCAATCAGCTGCTGCTGGCTTTCGGCAAGACCACTAAAGCCGTTATCCAGAACTCCGATCACTCTACATCTGTCCATTAATTTATCTCTTTGAAAGCTTGAGCAAGGGGGTTTCCATCAAAATCACAAACCAAAACCTTGATGGAGAATTTACCCGGATAGCGTCCCGACAGGGTTGCGATAACCTTTTCTGCCAGGGCATGGTGGAACTGCGCCGTAAGACCAATCTCCTCCATACGCTCACTAGCGAAACGTGCAGTGTCTGCATCGCGAATCTCATCACATATCTTCTGCTCTACCCCAAGTTTGGCAGCCAGATCTGCCAACAACCCTGTGTTGACTGCATTTCTGTTTGCGTGGGTAATAGTTTCACCCTGCGCCATCTTGGTCAGCTTGCCAACCATACCTCCAATCACCACATGCGCTATACCCTGATCAACTACCGTATCAAGTGCATAACTCAGAAAGTCACCCATCTGTACAAAGCAGGACTCATCCAGCTCAGGAAGTGATCTGATCACAAATTTTTCAGTACGGCCTCCGGTAGTCAGAACAACTGTATCCTGCCCTTGCCTTGCAGCCACCTCAATCCCCTGAATAACACTTGCCCTGAATGCTGCAGTCGAATATGGGTGAACAATTCCCGTTGTGCCAAGAATTGAGATGCCACCAAGAATGCCCAGACGGTGATTCAGAGTACGTTTAGCGCGCTCCTCACCATCCGGCACCGAAATTATTATCTCAATACCAGCTCTCTTCAATAGTGCTGAACCAACCTCACGAATATTTTCCTCAATATTCTTTCTTGGGGTTGGATTAATTGCAGCCTTGCCGACCTCAAGCCCTAGTCCGGGACGAGTTACAGTACCTACTCCAACCCCACCCAATAATTCAATAACCCCAGAACTACTCTCTAGTATCCTGACATCTGCTGTCATATGGGCCTTGTCTGTAACATCAGGATCATCGCCCGCATCTTTTACCACCACCGCATGCGCACTATCCGGGGTTACCGCACCATCGATAACTGGAAAGAGAACACGTTCACCGTTTGGCAGAAGAGCCTCCACCTCATCAGGCACCTCACCACTAATCAATCCAATTACTGCAGCACGTGCCGCAGCAGCAGAATTTGCCCCTGTGGTATATCCCTTGCGAGACCCCTTTTTCTTGTTACGCTGCATCTTTCCTCTGTGCTGCTTCTGCCAATGCAAGCAGCGCATGGAGCGCGGCAACCACCAGGGTTGAACCGCCCTTTCTTCCTCTGGTGATAATCCATGGCACCTCTGAGATCTGGCTCAGATCCTCTTTTGACTCCTCTGCAGAGACAAAGCCTACAGGCATACCAACAATAAGTGCCGGACGTACACCGTCCTCACGAATCATCCGATTAACCTCAAGCAGTGCAGTTGGGGCGTTGCCAATTGCAACAATTCCCCCATCAATCAGGCCAAGACGATTGGCCTTGCGCATGGATTGCACAGCACGTGTCGTATTCTCGCTACGCGCCTGCTCAATTACATCATCATCAGAGATAAACTGCTGCACTGTTACCCCAAAGTGGCCTAGTCGCGGTCTGGAGAGTCCAACGCATATCATCTCCACATCAGCCACCACTGATCCACCAGAGAGAATTGCCTGCAGACCGGCCTTTACCGCATCAGGGTGGAAACCGGTCAGACCATTAAACTCGAAATCTGCAGTGGCATGGATCATACGGCGCACAACCTGCCACTGTTCACTATTGTAGTCTCGTGTCCCAGCCTCCTGATCCACAATCGAGAAAGAGTCATGTTCAATCTTCTGCCCAGCCTGGGTCAGCTGCTCGGTTACAATATTTTGTCTCTCTTTACTCATCTCTGCGCCTCAATTACTCTCTGATCCAGCAGATCAAAGATCTCATTTTCAAATCCAAAATAGTTGCCTAATCCAAACTCAACCTCTGGAAACTCTTTTCTCAACTTCTCAACCTGTCCACGAATACGCTCTATCAATGTTCCAGTAAAGAGATAGTAAGGAAGTATAGCAACATGGGTCATCCCGGCAGCCATCTGCCGCTGCACAACATCCTCCAGTTTTGGAGAGGTAATTCCAGTAAATGCCAGCTCAACCTGCTTAACCTCACTCTCCTCATATAACCAGCGCGCCATCATCGCCATCTCTCCATTGGCATGACGATCTGAAGATCCTCGTGCCAATAGCACCACCCCTGTCTTTGCCGGATCTGGCGACTCCATATCGGCCAACACATTGTGCAGAGAGCGTTTCAGAATATCCAGAATTTTGTCATTTACCCCTAGATGCTTTGCATAACGGAACTCCCTGTCCTGGAATTTTTCTGCCGCCTCGCTGATAAACTCCGGAATCTCCTCCTTCACATGGCCTGCCGCATTAAGAATAAGTGGGACCACAATAATCTTCTCTGCAGATTGTGCCGCCTGCTCCAGCCCTTCTGCAATCAGAATATCAGCCAGCTCAATAAAACAGAGATCAATATCCCACTCTCTGTTGCGGTTACGCCACTGTCCGGCAAACTTCTCTATCTCCTGGTTACCGGCCACACTCCTTGAGCCATGACCAACCAGCAATATCTTCTCTCTCATGCTTCCTTGCACTCTACAGATCCTTAACTTTACGAAAACGGTGGTGGAAACCGGGATCATACAGTTTTGATTTCTTAAGTTCTGGCCACTCTCTGGCCCCCAATACCGGACTAACGACAATCATTGCCTGACTGGCAATCTTCTCTGCCTTGCATAGATCACGTATCTCACTTAGTGGACCGCGTATAATTTTTTCTTCTCCCGGCCAACTCGCCTTTTGCACAACCATAACCGGGCTCTCTTCTGACCAGCCAGCAGCAACCAACTCACTCTGTACCTTCTTCAGCAGAGTAATCGAGAGAAAAATACATATAGTTGTGTGGTGTGCTGCCAACTCGGACAAAGATTCCCCTTCAGGCATTGGGGTGCGTCCCTCAACCCGGGTGAGGATTACTGTCTGTGTCACCTCCGGCAGAGTTAATGTCTCTACCCCAGCAGCAACCGACGCCATGGCAGAGGAGACCCCAGGAATAACTGCGACCTCGATCCCGGCCCTGTCAAGTGGCTGCACCATCTCAACCAATGCACCATAGAGCCCTGGGTCACCTGTCTGTAGACGCACTACTGTCTCCCCACTGTGCGCCTGCTGGATAAGCCAGTCGGTAATCTCCTGCAGGGTCATCCCTTTGGAGTCTTGAATCTGACAACCATCCTTAGCCCAGCGCATTGCTGCCTCCGAGACTAGTGACCCTGCATAGAGAATTGCATCTGCTCTCTCTACCAGATCGCGTCCCTTGACAGTAATCAGATCTGGATCTCCCGGACCTGCCCCAACAAACCATACCTTGCCACTCAAAACTCTATCCCCTGTTGGGCCTTGATACCGCTGTCTGCATAGGCATGTTTTACTTTTTTCATCTCTGTCACTGTATCTGCCACATCAACCACCTCTTTGGCTGCATTCCTGCCTGTCAGAATAAGATGCATCCATCCTGGCCTCTCCTCTCGAATAAACTGCGCAATCTCCTCACCACTAATCCAGCCGTACCCTGAGCAGTAATTGATCTCATCAAAAATGAGCAGATCAAATTCATGGGACCGTACCTTCTCCTTGCACAGCTCCCATATCTCTCTACTGGTCGCTATATCCTGTTCAGGATTTTTTGTATCCCAGGTGAAACCATCACCCAGAGCATGCCACTCGATATTCTCAAATTTCTTTGCTGCCTCCTGCTCACCTGTTCTCCACTTACCCTTGATAAACTGGATTACACAGACCTTCATACCCCAACCTGCGGCACGAAACATGACCCCGAACGCACTAGATGACTTTCCTTTACCTTCTCCAGTATGGACCAGAACAACCCCCTCTCTCTTGTCTCTGGACTTCATACGGCACCAAACCAGCCGGCAACCTGTTCTGGAGCACTGGGGAAGTACCAGTGAACATAGGATGCTCTTGTATTCATGAAATGGATTCCCCTATCACCACGACCTAATCTGAATGCCTCGGGCAGAGGCTTGCTCTCCTCTCTGGTCGAGTGGTGAAACTCATGCCCTCTTGCTCCGCCCTTCTCATCACGGTACCCAAGCGAGGCCAGTCGATCCTGCATTATTGTTGCAAAAGGAAGAGCCCCAGCCATTGGCCATCTCTTTTCATCATAATCTGTTAGCGACTCTCCCAACAATATCATGCCTCCACACTCTGCCAACAGATACCCTCCGGTCTCAACAAACTCTCGTATATCGCTCATACTATCCGATTCTGACAACTCCTCTGCAAAGAGCTCTGGATAGCCACCTGGCAACCACACTGCATCCACCCCCTGCGGCACTCTATCACCTGCCACGGGGGAGAAGTAGGAGAGCCTGGCCCCCTGCCACTCAAGCCACTCCAGATTTGCGGGGTAGATAAAACAGCAGGCACCATCACTGGCCACCGCAATTTTTTTATTCTTGAGCAGTTTTCCGGAGTCATACTCATCTACCTCAACAACACTACTCTTAGCTCTGCCCGTGTTGTCTGTAGCAGTATTGAATATGGCTGACTCCACCCAATGAAAAGATGAGGAGAGGTCAGGCAATACAACCTCGTCCGGAGTCACCAATCCAAGATGTCGCTCTGGCAGTTCTGGTGCACCCTTCTCCATCCATCCTCTTAGTGGTGGCAGTTGATACTCATCAAGGGCACTCTCCAACAGGCCGGCATGATGTAAAGAGCCCACCCTGTTGGCAATAATCCCGCCAATAGTAACGCCATGTCGAGTAGCGAAATCGACAAAACCAGAGACCAGCGGAACAACTGATCCACTCATCCCCTTCGCATCCACAACAAGCCATACCTCCAGCCCTAACTCTGATGCAAGATGGAGGGATGATCCATCCTCACCCACACCTTTGCGGCCATCAAATAGCCCCATCACACCCTCAACCAGAACAAGATCCTTGTCTTGCTGCTGTGTGATAAGGCGTGCGGACTCTTCCGAACCAACCATATGGGTATCCAGATTGTAGGAGGTGAGACCGGTAATGGCTTTGTGCCAAAGCGGATCAAGAAAATCAGGGCCCGCCTTGAAGGGAGCCACAGAGATGCCCTGCTTTTTCAATGACTGCAGAAGGGCAAGGGTTACGGAAGTCTTTCCGCAACCCGATTGCACCCCTGCAACCAGAATTTTTTTAGCCAGAACTAGCTCTCGGAAGCAGACATCTTTTGCAGGAAGAGACCTGTCAGCCCTCCCAACACAACCCAGAACAGTCCGTTGGCAATAGCAGTTGCCTGAACAAACGCATCCGCAAGTGACTCAGGTGCCAGACCGGAGTACTCTGCAGGATGTGGAGCCCCAACCAGGTGCGGTACAACCAGCAGAATTACACCAATGCCTTTAATTAATATACTCTCCGCAAAAACCAGCATACCCAATCCAGCAATAGTGGCCACTACCGTTGCACCCCACCATATCTGTCTGGATGCCAGATCAGCAGCAACAGTCCCCGGAATCTCTGGCAACAGTCCTAGTGATGGTGCAGCAAAGAAGGCTATATATCCACCAAGCCCCCAGAGCAGGCCTTTCTTCAGACCGGACTGGTTCTTGAACATGATGGCTGCTGCCAGCAGTAGTGAAAAACCTATCCCTGCCAGAATATTTGCCAAAACCGTATAGCTGGTACGCTCTGCCCCATCCTTGGGCGCCCACCCCTCTTCCTCGGCAGCATCATGTGAATGGCTATGGGTATGGGCATGGCCATCTGCTGATACTGCGGCACCTGGCTCCTCTGACACCTCATAGGTCTCAGCCTCAAGGATAATAGGTACAACCTGAAGACGCTGTACTGCAGAAAGCAATAGGCCTGCGAGAACCCCCGCAACTACTGCGGAAAAAATCATATTACGAAACATTGTGAACTCCTTCAGATCAGTGGCAGGGAAAAGCAAATGAGTGACGGGTATCGTGTGCCGCATTGTGCGCCACATCCGCCTGACCTTGCATAAACCCAACCGCAAACAAGATGGTTAGCCCCAGGAGGACTGCACCAACCACTGCAGGAAGTTGACTGTTTTCTGAAACCGCACCGTGTGTTGATGCAATATGTGATGAACTACTCATAAAATAAAACTCCTTGTTACCGTACTCTCCCGTACGAGTGAAAAGACTCAATCCCTGGCCGGTCTCCGGACTTGCGACTCCACATCACACCTTCCCATCACCAAACTCATGACAGTGGTATTCTGTAATGCTTCAAAATCACCTACCGTTGCGGGGGCAGTATCGGAATTGCAGTAGTTGCGCACCGATTTCCCATTTAACTCCTGATCTATTTGAACAAATGAGCAAGAGAACCAACAATCGCCTCCCATTTTGTGGCCTAATCAAAAAATTGTCAATTTTCCTTTTCATAAGCAAACAACGCTTTGTCGTAGAACCGAACCCTGTTTCTCATTTACAATCAACATAATATGACAAATCACAATTCCATTATTCTTATTGGTGCTGGAGAGATGGGTGGCGTATTTGCACGCGGATTCCTGCGAGCCGGCTACACAGTCCATCCGGTTACCCGGGCAATCTCCATTGATGAGACCGCCTCATCCATACCTGATCCGGAGCTGGTTCTGGTGGCGGTGGCCGAGAATGACCTCCACCCGGTCCTGGAAACTATTCCGCCCCAATGGAGAGATCGTCTGGTACTGCTGCAGAACGAGCTGCTACCGCGTGACTGGGAACAGCACAGATTGCAAAATCCGACCGTGATTTCCGTCTGGTTCGAGAAGAAGCGAGGGATGGATTTCAAGGTGATCATCCCCTCCCCGGTATTTGGTCCTCATGCAGAGAGGGTTTTCAATGCACTTGGAGAACTCGATATTCCAGTCAACGTACTAAGTTCTCAACCGGAACTGCTTCAGGAGCTGGTGCTGAAAAATGTCTACATTCTGACCACCAATATTGCCGGTCTGGTTACCGGTGGGACAGTTGGTGAGCTCTGGGAAAACCATCAACCATTTACACGGATCATCGCCAATGAGGTAATCGATCTTCAGGAGTGGCTGACAGGTGAGACTCTGGATAGAGAGGCGCTGATCTCTGGTATGGTAGAGGCATTTGAGGGTGATCTGAACCACAACTGTATGGGACGCAGTGCTCCAGCACGACTGGATCGTGCACTGCAAATTGCTGCAGAGGCTGACATTGAACTGCCCGAGATGAGAAAGATAAAGGAGAGCGCATAAGCCAATCCATGCATAATCTAAACCCAAGTTACCCACAGGCACGCCGCGCCACCCTGATTGGCGGAGTCATCAACCTTCTATTAAGCATCATCAAGATGGTTATCGGGATTATTGGCAACTCCCAAGCGTTGGTGGCCGATGGAGTTCACTCACTATCTGACCTTATCTCTGATGTAATGGTTCTCTATGCAACCAAGCATGGAGGCAAGGATGCAGATGACAACCACCCATATGGACATGGTCGAATCGAGACCATAATTACCGTGGCTGTCGGAATACTGCTGATTGCTGTTGCCATCGGAATTTCAGCAGATGCAATTGACCGTCTGTTCCATCCCGAACAACTATCCAGCCCCGGGATAATCGTGCTGTTTGCCGCATTGGTATCAATACTTGCCAAAGAGGGGCTGTATCACTACACCCTAAGGGTGGCCACCCAGATTCGCTCCAATCTGTTGCGCGCCAATGCATGGCACCACCGTAGTGATGCACTCTCATCAATCGTGGTACTTGTTGGTGTTATGGGGACCATGTCAGGTCTCGAGTATCTGGATGCAATTGCCGCCATCGGCGTATCGCTGATGGTTGCCAAGGCTGGTGTGGAACTATCCCGGGAGAGCATCGAGGAGCTGATTGATACCGGACTCAAGCAGGAGGAGATCGATACAATCAAACAGACAATACAGGGTGTTGAGGGTGTGCGTGCAATGCACCGCCTGCGCACCAGGAAGATGGGGGCAAATGCCATTATTGATGTTCACATACTGGTAGACCCCAAGCTAAGTGTCTCTGAGGGGCACCATATTGCTGACCGTGTAGAGTCGAAACTCTATGAGCAGATTGAGGACATATCCGATGTAACCATCCATATCGATCCGGAGAATGATGAGGAGGTTACCCCGTGTCGAGCACTCTCCATGCGTAGCGAATTGATGGAGAGAATGGAAGGGTGCTGGAAAGATGTCCCTGAGAGCAGGCTCATAAAGGATGTCACTCTCCACTATCTGAATGGAGAACTGGAGCTTGAGGTATGGATTCCACTTGGAACAATCGAGTCCATGGCACGAGCACAACAGCTCTCAGAGACTCTTAACAACTGTATTGTCGATGACCCTGAGGTCAAACAGGTACGGGCCGTATATTTCTAGTGCTGTGACAATATGCTGAACATTCTTTTACCAATGGCTATATTGTTACTGGCTGGCACCCTCTGGCGCCCCCTGAAGCCAATGGGTCTGGATGCTGATACTACCCGCAAGGCACTTACCGGGCTGGTCTATATGCTGCTACTCCCGTCTCTGGTTCTGGATGTGCTATGGAAAGCACCACTTGGTATCGACTCATTCAAGATTGTGCTGATGGCTGCAGTCGGCGTCTTAACCAGTGTAGCTCTTGCCTCAATCATCTACCGTAAGGGACGGATAAACTCGCCGGCACGAGGGGCGATGATACTTGCCGCCTCCTGGGCAAATGTGACCTATCTGGGGCTACCAGTACTAGAGCAGACCTTTGGCAGCGAGTACCGCAGTGTCGCCCTGCAGTACGACCTTTTCGCAAACACTCCACTTCTGCTCACACTGGGGATATGGATTGCACAGCGCCATGGCTCAGGGCCAAACCACAACACTATTGTCGAGATATTCAGTGTCCCGGCTCTCTGGGCTGCCATTGCAGCAATCGCCCTCAATCTATACCAGGTGCCTGTTCCCACAGGGCTCGATACGGTTCTCAATATGCTTGGCAGTGCCGTGCCCCCATTGATGCTACTAGCATTGGGCATGGGGTTACGTTGGGACATTCTGCGCTGGAACCGTCTCCCTCTTCTACTCCCTGCAATAATCATCCAGCTGATGGCTATGCCCCTGATGGTCTATCTTATGAGCCAGACGATTGGGCTATCTGGAGACCTGCAGACAGCTGTGATTCTGGAGGCGGCAATGCCAACCATGGTTCTTGGTATGGTGATCTGTGACCGTTACAAGCTGGACAGTGCACTTTTTGCAGGTGCAACCACCATCTCTACCGGCCTGGCTCTTTTTACCCTGCCAATGTGGTACAGCTGGGTCGGTTAAGGCAAAATTCATACACACAATAAATCAACAAAGGAGAAAACCGTGAAGGCAATCTTTAGCAAATCAATAGCTGCAACAATCGTGCTGGCCAGTTCTATTGCACTTACAGGGTGCGGTGAGGACAAAAAGAGTGAGACAACATCCTCTACCGAACCATTAAAAACCTACACCCTGCGCCTTGCACACACCTGGCCCACCAAATTCCCAATCTTCGGTGATGCAATCCACAGCATGGCTACAATGGCCAACAAGATGTCCAAAGGACGCATCAACATCACCATCGACTCCAAGAACAAGCACAAGGCACCGCTTGGAATTTTCGATATGGTGAAATCTGGTCAGTATGACATGGGCCACTCTGGCTCCTACTACTGGAAAGGAAAAGTTCCGAATACCCTCTACTTCACATCCATGCCTTTCGGGATGACTGCCGTGGAGCAGTATGCCTGGTTCTACCATGGTGGCGGATTTGATCTAACCCAGAAGGTCTACGCACCCCACAACCTGGTCTCCTTTCCCGGAGGCAACACCGGAAATCAGATGGGTGGCTGGTTCCAGAAGGAGATCAACTCCATTGAGGATCTTCAGGGGCTGAAGATGAGAATTCCAGGATTTGCCGGCGAGGTGCTGGCAAAGGTTGGGGCAAAACCGACCAATATCCCTGCAGGTGAGCTCTATACAGCACTGGAGCGTGGCACCATTGATGCGTTAGAGTGGGTTGGTCCCTCTCTTGATCTGCGGATGGGATTCCACAAGATTGCCCCCTACTACTATACTGGATGGCATGAGCCAGGCTCCGAGCTACAGTTCATGTTTAATAAGGAGAAATGGGACTCCCTCCCTGCCGATATCCAAGAAATCCTGCGCGTAGCAATGCGGGTAGCGGCATATGACATGTACACCCACTCCTACCATGAGAGCGCAGAGAACTGGGCCTCGATGAAGAGTGAATACCCAAACATTCAGGTTAAGTCATTCCCTGCTGAGGTACTGCAGGCAATGAAGAGCGCCAATGACGAGCTGATTGCCGAGCGCGCTGCTGAGGACTCTCTTGCCAGAGAGATTATCGAATCACAGGCTGCCTATCTGAAAAAGGCACGAGCCTGGACCAAGATCTCAGACCAGAGCTACTACGAGACCATGGAGGCATTGCAGTAACCGGCTTGCAACAACCAAAGAAAAGGGGCCGCCTAAATAGAATTGACGGGTTACAAAAAGCCTTCTCCGGTCAGTTTGCTCCACAAGATCCCAATGATGAACCAGCCACAGCCCTATTAGACCGCATAGCCAAAGAAAAAGAAGAGGCGGCAGCCAGGACCAAAAAGGCCAAGACAGCAAAGAAGAGAGTGAAGAAAAACAGAACAAGCACGAGGAGAGCCAGTTCATGAATGCTGATCGCTATGATGCTGCCGGCAACCCGGAGGCTGAGTTTGAGCCTGGGTCGAATGGCCTGGTTTTGAGAAACAAGCTGGGCATCAACCAGACGGATGAGATGGATGAGGTTGAGTTGGATCTACTGATTCAACTGTACGATGAGATTCCAGAGCAGGTAGAGGTTGATCAGCAGATTTCCATTGCCAATCTCAAGGCGTGGCACCATCGCTGGCTGGGCAATGTCTATGTTTGGGCTGGAGAGTGTCGAACGGTAAATATTGGCAAAGATGCATTTCAGTTTGCTGCAGCTGGGCAGGTTGCCCGACTAATGGATTTGCTGGAGCGCGACTATCTATCCCGTTACACCCCATGTGCAAGTATGACCGATGAGCAGCTGATTGAGGCCATTGCAGTGGTTCATATCGAACTTATTCTGATTCACCCTTTTCGTGAAGGTAACGGTCGGTTATCACGTCTGCTGGCCAATGTAATGGCGATGCAGGCGTGCAAGCCGGAACTGGATTTTTCCCTCTGGGATGAGCAGAAGGAGAGATACTTTTCAGCGATTCAGGCGGGGTTGGATGATGTTGAGCCGATGAAGGAGTTGGTCAGGCAAGTGCTACCCGATGTTTTGAGGCACGAAGATGTTTAACCCTCTTTTCCAATATCTGAATCGACACGCCTGTCTCAATTGCAGTGGAGCTGGCGAGGCTGCGCACACGGCGACTTACCGCCTTTTTCTGTGTCAGATAAGAGTTTGCTTGAGCCAGCGTTTTGTTGTTCATAGTTTATATTGTAAACCATTTTTGAGTATGCCGTCATCAACACTGGTGGCGTTGAAAAGGGTATAGATGCAGAAAGAAAAGAGACCTGGGATGCCGAAGTCAACTCAGAAGGACGTTGGCGCCAATACAAACAAAGCAGGGGTGATCTAACTCCGCATCCCCGGATGTATAGGTGGAGACAAGACCTATATTGTTCTCTGGTATCATCCCCTCCCTATGCCACCACTTGAACTGATCGAATCCCGTATCCAGCGCCTCTCACAGGGTATTGGCAGGGTCTCAGCTGTTCTGCTGTTGCTGTTGCTAGCAAACGTCTTCTACGATGTGGTGATGCGCTACCTGCTCAATGATGTCTCCATCGGAATGCAGGAGTTGGAGTGGCATCTCTATGCCTCGCTCTTTCTGTTGGGGATCTCCTACACCATGTCGCAGGATGGGCATGTTCGGGTGGATCTGATCTACGACCAGCTCTCTGCAAAGCGGCGTAGCCAGATTGATATCGTCGGTACGATTTTCCTATTGATCCCCTTCTGTCTGCTTATCACCTGGTATGGTATGGGCTTTGTTGCAGAGTCATATCAGCTGGGAGAGAGCAGTGGGGACCCTGGCGGTCTCCCCTATCGCTGGCTGATCAAGGCCATGATTCCACTCTCATTCCTGTTGCTGCTAATCAGCAGTGTTGGCTTTATGCTACGGAGCTGGCGGTTGGGGCAGGAGGGCGGGGCATGATTGGAATTCTGATGTTCCTGACTGCACTGCTGATGCTGCTGTTCGGATTCCCCGTTGCTTTCACCTTTGGTGGCATTGCCATGATTTTTGGAGTCCTCTCAGAAGGTATTCAGATTTTTGCCTTTATGCCCTTCCGGATCCAGTCGATCATGGAGAACTCGACCCTGATGGCGGTTCCCCTCTTCATCTTTATGGGGATCATGTTGCAGAAGACGGAGCTGGCGGAGCAGCTGCTGGAGTCTATGGCCAGGCTATTTGGCAAGGTCTCTGGCGGGTTGGCAATCTCAACCATACTGGTTGGAACTCTACTGGCCGCATCGACCGGTGTAGTGGGGGCCAGTGTGGTGGCGATGGGGGTGATATCCCTTCCGGTGATGCTCAAGTACCACTATAACCGCCCCCTGAGTTGTGGAGTGATCTGTGCCTCAGGCACCTTGGGGCAGATCATCCCCCCATCTATCATCCTCATTATTCTTGGTGATGTAATGGGCATTCCGGTTGGAGATCTCTTCAGGGCTGCTGTCATTCCGGGGTTGGTGCTGGTGGGGTTTTATATCCTCTATGTACTGCTCTATACCCATCTGGTTGAGGAGAGTGCTCCGGCGATTCCGTTTACGGAAGATGGGGTAACCAGCCGCCGGAAACAGTATCTCGATGCGATGAAGGCGATTATCCCTCCGATGATTCTGATCATTGTGGTACTGGGGTCGATCTTTGCCGGTATTGCCACCCCTACTGAGTCCTCTGCGGTTGGAGGGGTTGGAGCCATCCTGCTCTCCATCTTCTATCGAAAATTCTCTTTTGGTGCACTACTTGAAAGCGCCGAGGAGACGGTCAAGATCACCGCTATGGTCTTTGCAATCCTGATCGGGGCCACCGCCTTCTCGATGGCCTTCACCTATACCGGAGGAGATCTAGTTGTTGAGGAGTATCTACTTCAGTTGCCCGGGGAGAAGTGGGGATTTCTGATCTTCTCCATGCTCTTCATCCTGATTCTGGGATTCTTCATCGACTTTGTAGAGATCGCTTTTATCGTGGTTCCCATACTGCTACCTATTGCAGAGATTCTTGGAATCCCCCTGCTCTGGTATGCAATCCTGATTGCGATGAATCTGCAGACCTCTTTCCTGACCCCACCATTCGGGTTCAGCCTCTTCTATCTGAAAGGGGTAGCACCGCCGGAAATTCAGACCACAGATATTTATCGCGGAGTGGCGCCGTTTATTCTGATCCAGATTGCGGTTCTGGGGTCAATTCTGCTGTTTCCTGGGATGTACAACCTCTAAACCAAGATGGCAGGGGGCTACTTGTGTCCGTCAGGAGTTCATAATCTCCCAGGGACGACGGATCTCCTCAACCAATTCAGCAGGGCTGAAGTTACGGGATTTACGTGCAAACTCCTTGCCATCGAGAAAGATGATGATGGTGGGAACTGCAAAAACCGAGTACTGGCCGGAGATCTCCGGAGTCTCGGTGGAGTCGATGTAGTAGCGGCCGATCTCTGGGTAGTTCTGCTCAAACAGCTCCATCAATTTGGGACGGAGTAC
Source organism: Candidatus Thiopontia autotrophica (assembly GCA_014384675.1). Classification (NCBI taxonomy): domain Bacteria; kingdom Pseudomonadati; phylum Pseudomonadota; class Gammaproteobacteria; genus Candidatus Thiopontia; species Candidatus Thiopontia autotrophica. Next base: position 37,596 of record JACNFK010000015.1, read on the forward strand.
CTTGCAGACATTGCACTGCGGGGTACTGAAGTAGAGCAGAACTCCGGGCTCATTTTCCAGAACCTGATCAAGCATCTTCAGGCTTTTCAGGTTCTGATCAGACACTCCTACTCGCCACCTTCCTGGTCTTCCCATATCTCTTTATCAGACCAGAGCCAGGCAGCACCACGTACACCGCTTGAGTCGCCATGCTTGGCTTTCATGAGATCGGTTCTGACCTCATCAGAAAAGACATACTCTCCCCAGAGGTTTTTTACGTTGGGATAGAGGCGATCAATATTTGAGAGACCTCCGCCAAGAACAATAACTTCTGGATCCATTAGATTAATCACCGTTGCAAGCCCTCGTGCCAGTTGATGTTCATATTTTTCCATGACCATGTTTGCATCATGCTCTCCCTGTTGTGCTCTATCAGCAATTTCATCTGCCGATAATGTGACTCCTGCTGTTCGATAATAACTCATCTGTAGAGCAGGTCCAGAGAGAAATGTCTCTATACAACCAGTTTTTCCGCAATAACATTCTGGCCCAGGAAGTTCCGATTTTTTTGGCCATGGGAGAGGATTATGGCCCCACTCTCCAGCAACTGCATTGACTCCGGTCACAACCCGACCATTTATAACAATCCCCCCTCCTACACCTGTCCCCAGAATCACTCCGAACATATTATCAGCTCCCACGGCCGCGCCATCCACAGCCTCGGAGAGGGCAAAACAGTTTGCATCATTGGCCAGCCTGACAGGTCGTGCCAAGATCTCTTCAAGATCTCTATCCAGAAGATTGCCAATCAATGCAGTAGAGTTGGCATTCTTTACTAGCCCTGTAGCTGGTGATCCCGTACCAGGAATACCAACACCAACCGAGCCGTAAAGACCGCTCTGCTGTTCAACTGACTCCACAAGGTCACGAATTGCCTCGACTGTTCCTCTATAGTCACCTTGTGGTGTAGAGACCCGCTGGCGAACCAGCTCCTCACCGCTGCGGCCGATGACTATGGCCTCTATTTTTGTGCCTCCAAGATCAATCCCGATTCTGCACTTAACCTCTCTCACCAGAAAAACTCCAGCTTGCACGTGGATGATTTATTAAGGTTCCTAAGCGACATCACGTAACAGTTCGGCCCCGGATAGCGCACTCTCAAGGCGCTCCCACTCATTCGCGCTGCCAGGAAGACCAAAGCGGATAGAGGAACTCTCCTTAAACAGGCGTATCAGAACCCCCTGTTCAGCCAGACTGTTTGTGATAGCTGCCGCCTGGGGGGTTGTCAGCCACTGGAAAAGTGAGCTGCCGCCTTCTGGACTGAGACCAGCAGATCTGAGCAACTCAGACAAACGCCCACTCTCGACAACAAGCCTGTCTCTCATCTCACTCTGCCAAGAGTGGTCACAGAGAACCTGTTTTGTTGCCCATTGGGCGGGATGGCTAAGTGACCATGGGCCCAGCAATCTCTCCATCCTCTCCAGAAAAATTGGTGTGGCAAAGACAAAACCTGAACGAATCCCGGCAAGACCAAAAAACTTTCCAAGTGAACGCAGAATAATTAACCCCGTTCTTGGTCTGTCAAGCATACAGAGACTATGTTCAGGGGTGGCATCCATAAATGCCTCATCCACAACCAGCCAACCTCCACGATCTGCCAGTTGCTGATGCCATCTCAGCAACTCCTCTCGTGAGAACAGCTCACCTGTCGGGTTATTTGGATTTACCAGCACTAGCACATCAAGGCCTGGGAGTAATGATTCAATTTGGTCACTGCCTATTTTCAAGACCTCATGACCCGCCAATTCCCACCCTCTCATATGCTCCGAATATGATGGATCCAGAACGGCAACCCGGCTAAATGTTCTCAACCTCGGGAGTGTCTGGATGGCCGCCTGAGAACCTGCAACTGGCAGCAATGTCTCTGTTCCATAATAGTCAGCCGCAATTTTTAGTAGATCTGTATCTGATTCAGGCAGACGTTGCCAGACTTCTGCCGGAATAGCAGGAACACTCCAGCCATGTGGGTTTATCCCGGTAGAGAGATCCACCATCTCACTCTCATGAAAACCATAGCGCTCTGCCCAGTAGCGTCTGTTGCCTCCATGCTGAGGATGGTTTGCTCTATCCATACAATCTAAAAATCTCTGTAAAGGTGGCTATGGTCCACAAAACTGCAATCCACAATATTACACTTCTATTTACCAGGGAGAGGGTGCGACAGATATCTTCTCGCTCTGCTACCCTGCCAGCCCCGAGCATAGGCTTCTCCTCAATCTTTCCGTGATAGCTGGATTTTCCTCCAAGCTGGAGTTTCAATGCACCAGCACCGGAAGACATTACTGCCCCTGCATTAGGACTTTTACAGAGTGCCGCCTGCTCCTTCCAGCTTGAGAGTGCAGTGGATCTGTCTCCCAAAAGAGCATAACTCACAGCCGTAAGACGTGATGGAATCCAGTTCATCAAATCATCAACTCTTGCCGAGAACCATCCAAAACCGAGAAATCTCTCACTCTTGTAACCCCACATTGCGTCCAGAGTATTAACTGCCCTAAACAGAAGAGCTCCAGGCAGGCCGGCAACCACAAACCAGAAGATTGCCCCAAAAATTGCATCATTGCCGTTCTCCAGAACTGACTCCACAGTTGCAGCTACTACACCACTCTCATCAAGTTGGTCTGTATCCCTGCTTACAATCCATCCTACACGCTCTTGGGCCACCGGCAGATTCTGGTTATCCAGGGCGTTTCCAACCAACATGGCGTGAGAGACAAGACTGCGCCCCCCCATCACAAGGTAGAGTCCGGCAACCTGTATCGCCATACTCCAGTAACCATCCAGATATTGTGACAACAGCGCCAAAAACATTACCGGCATTACCATTGCAATCCATCCAACCACACCACAAACCCGAGTTGAGCGCTCCTCACCTCTGAACAGAATCTTCTCCACTCTACTGGCAATCCACCCGAACCCTACCAGAGGGTGAAATTTTTTCGGCTCGCCAAGCAACATATCAAGCAGAAATGCGATTGTGACAATGATGGCAATCTCTAACATTCGGCTATCGTATAATGAGCAGAGATGAATTTCACCATAATGATTCAAGGTACAACCTCAGATGCCGGAAAAAGCATCATTACTGCCGGCCTCTGTCGCCTGCTCCATCGCAAGGGTCGATCTGTTGCCCCCTTCAAGCCCCAGAATATGGCCCTTAACAGCGCTGTAGCTATTGATGGTGGTGAGATTGGTCGTGCCCAGGCCCTTCAGGCAGTCGCAGCTGGGGTACCTGCAACAACTGATATGAACCCAATCCTGCTCAAGCCGACTACCGATATGGGCGCACAGGTTATCCTTCACGGCAGAGCAATTGGGAACCGTGATGCCCGTAGCTACCACCAACTCAAACCTGAATTATTGAATGAGGTTGTAGAAGCACACAGGCGACTTGCCGACAAATATCAGGCCATCATTGTCGAGGGGGCTGGTAGCCCTGCGGAGATAAACCTCAGAGAGAACGATATTGCCAACATGGGTTTTGCCGAGGCTATTGACTGCCCCGTTCTACTGGTAGCCGATATAGATCGTGGCGGAGTATTTGCCCATATTGTTGGGACCCTTGAGCTTCTCTCAAAAAGTGAACTGGATCGAATCAGGGGATTCATCATCAACCGCTTTCGTGGAGATATCTCACTACTGCAACCAGGCATAGAGTGGCTAGAAGAGCGAACAGGAAAACCGGTGATTGGAGTACTGCCATATCTACATGGGCTCCACCTCGATGCAGAGGATGCACTACAGCGAGATCAGACCACTAACGACGTAAGCAAGCTGAATGTCATCATCCCCGCACTACCGAGAATCAGCAACCATACAGATCTTGATCCTCTGCGCCACAATCCTGAGATAGACCTGCAAATTATTCCTCCCAATATCACCCCTCCTCCGGCTGATCTTATTATTCTGCCCGGTAGCAAGAGCGTTCGTTCCGATCTGCAGTGGCTTCGTGAACAGGGGTGGGAGTCTGCCATCCAGAAACACATACGCTACGGCGGCAAGGTGATCGGGATCTGTGGTGGCTTCCAGATGTTGGGAGAGAAGATCAATGACCCTGATGGGATAGAGGGTGAACCGGGGACAACAGCGGGGCTTGGACTGCTCCAGATGGAGACCGAGCTGAAGCCAGAGAAGCAGCTAAAAAATATAACCGGCAACCTGACGCTAGCAGCTGGAGATACCCCGTCAACAGCCACTGTTAAGGGCTACGAGATCCATGCCGGAATAACAACCGGAGAGGCTCTTAAACAGCCACTAGTCAGGTTACGAGGTGGTGATGCAGATGGCGCCATCTCGGATGATAATCAGGTTGCAGGGTGCTATATCCATGGATTATTTGACCACCCTGAGGCGTCAGAGTCGCTACTCAGATGGGCAGGAATGGATGATAGCTCTCATTCACTAAACATTGAGCAACTCAGAGAAGAGAGCCTGAACAGACTTGCTGACGAGATGGAGGAGCACCTGAAACTGGATGGGTTATTAGATTTGTAACTTCTGGAACCGTCCAGCAAGATAGACGGTAAGTATGGTGAGATCCCGGTTTGTTCAGGCTATTAACTTATTCAACAATCAACAGCAGCAACAACAGCGCCTCCATCTTCTCAACCATTGCCCCGGCTATATCCCCGGTTACTCCACCTAGCTGTTTAACTATCATCCAACGAAACAGTAGCAGTGCAGTAGCGACAATCAACAGTGTAATCCACGACACGCCATAAAACAGGGCAGTACCCAATACTGCAATCTGTACCAATACCCCCAACAGACGAGGAATATTGGATGAGATACCATCACCCATCCCGCCTGGACGAATGTATTTGGTGGTCTGGAAAAGTGTAATCAGGGCTGTTCTGGCCAGAATAGGTGGCCAGATCAACATCATCCACTCTCCACCTTCCAGTAGCGCCATGATTGCGCTCCACTTGACCAGTAGCAGCAGAACAATTGATATCACCCCCATAGGGCCCGATGTTGGATCTTTCATTATCTCCAACATCCGCTCTCGATTTCCCATTCCACCAACCCATGCGTCGGCACTGTCAGCCAGCCCATCCAGGTGGAGCCCTCCAGTCAGGAAGACCCATAGAACCAGGATCAGTGATGCCTGGAGTGGCAGAGGAGATGTTGGTAACAAGGATGCGAGCAGCAACAGCAGCCCGCCAATAGTTGCCCCCACCAGTGGGTAGAAGAGGATAGAGTAACCACGGTTTTGTGGCGTCGGTTCAACCACCACAGTAATCGGAATCCTGGTTAGCAGTTGAAAGGCAATTATGAGCGGCTGCATGGTCAAGTTGGGCTACCCCTCAGAGACCCCTGCCTCGCCAAAGGTGGCCATCTCCCCATGCAGCTGACACGCCTGCTGCAAGATGGGAACAGCAACTGCGGCACCACTCCCCTCCCCCAGTCTCATCCCCAGATCCAACAGAGGGTTCGCATCCATGGCATCAAGTACCTTGCCATGCCCCTGCTCTGCAGAGCGGTGGGAGAAGATTAGCCACCCCCTGACAGCTGAATTGATTCTGACCGCAGCAAGTGCCGCAACCGATGTTATGAAACCATCCACAAGTACCGGCACCCCTGACTGTGACGCCTTGATGTATGCGCCTGCCAGAGCAGCAACCTCAAATCCACCCAGATTTTGCAGGATATCCATTGGACTACCCAGATTGTCTTTATGGAGTTCAAGCGCCTGCTCTATAACCTCACCTTTGCGGGAGACCCCAGCGGAATCAAGTCCGGTCCCTGCACCAACAACGGATGCGCCACGCTCTCCAAGTAGTGCGGCCGCTACCGCAGAAGCTGATGTGGTGTTGGCTATCCCCATCTCGCCACCTATGTAGATATCTGCCCCCTGTCCGGCCGCACGCTCCACTGCCTCTCTCCCCACCCCAAGGGCACGCTCCAGCTCACCTCTATCCATTGCCGGCGCCTGGGCAAGATTTTTTGTCCCTGATGATATTCGGGCATCAACAACCCCACCAAGTGGTTCCAGTGAACCTACAGTCCCCACATTAACCACCTCAAGGGTTGCACCCAGGCTGTTTGCCAAGACACTAATTGCTGCCCCTCCACGCGAGAAGTTACGTACCATCTCTGCCGTCACCTCTTGCGGAAAGGCTGACACCCCCATCTCCGCCACCCCATGGTCTGCAGCAAAGATGGTGATGAATGGGTTCTTAATTGCGGGTTTTACCCTCCCCTGCATTGATGCCAATCTGATTGCCAGAGATTCCAGTCGACCCAGTGCACCAGGTGGTTTGGTCAGCTGTAGCTGGCGCTCTTCCGCCTGTTTTTCGGACTGCCTGTCAACCTGCTGAACCGGAGACTCCCACCAGTTATTACCCATCTTTATCCCTTTAATGTTTGTGGCAGACCGGCAACTACCAGAGTTACTCTATCGCAGATAGCTGCCAGTTTTTGGTGAAGCCTTCCTGCTTCATCACAATATTTTCGTGTCAGTGCATCCATCGGCACCACCCCCATACCGGTCTCGTTACCAACCAGCAGTGTGGTTCCCGGCAGTTCTGGAAGAGTCTTTACAAGTAAACTGACCTCTTGCTCCAACACCATTTCGTCTTCCTGCAGAAGCAAATTGGTTAACCATAAGGTTAGACACTCAACCAGGATGGTACGCCCATCCCTGGCCTCCTGTAGCAATACTGATGAGAGCCGTATTGGCTCTTCTATCAACTCCCACTCAGGTGATCGGCTCTGCTGGTGGTGAACGATCCTGTTTTTCATCTCACCATCACCGGCAGTCGCAGTTGCCAGATAGAGAAGGCTCTCTCCTCTATCCAGTGCCACTCGCTCTGCATAGCTACTTTTTCCTGAGCGGGTGCCGCCCAGAATCAGTTCTCGCATGTGATACTCTTGAACCTGAATCCATCTCTCATCCGCAGAATCATAACCTATTTTTCATCCAGTAAAACCATATACCAGACGTGCCATACTCACTACCTAGATCACCCTCCAGCCCCATATACAGGGGAAGCACTCTGGTTATCAGTCTGTTGCTGTTGACCCTGATGAGTATGCTTGGGTTGGGGGCGATGCAATCTGCACAACTTGAAGAGAAGATGGCATCAAACTTCCGTTATGGAGTAGCAGCATTTCATGCCGCTGAGGCAGGACTACAACAGGCGATTGAAAACCATGCCAACAATCAGGTGGTCGCTACTATTTCTGGAACAGTTGGAGATGGTGAATTTAGTGCATCCGTTACCGAATCATCCAGCATCTATACTGTAATCAGCGACGGGGCTCACTCTTCATCCGGAGCACGTCAACAGTTAACGATGGTGCTGTCCGGTGCAGTTGGCTCAAACCCAACAGTCAACAGCTGGAGCCATGATGAATAGTTCACCCTTTTTATGCCAACTTATTGATGGTCAAACGGTCACCGGAAAACTACATGGTATAGATGCTGAATCCAAATCTGTGCATTATCATGATGACCATTCAAACCAAATCAGCCAGCTCGATTTCCACTCAATAAGTCACCTTTATCATCATCAACCATGCCCGGGGGAGATGACAGTCTCATTTCATCTGCGATTTAGTGATGGCTCAACCCTGAGCTCTTCTGCCGAGCATTACAAATCTGATTCGTCTGGAGACCATCTATATGATGTAGGAGAGTCACATAACGGGGTTCATCTATTTTTGCCAACTGGAAGCCTGCACCAGCTTTCTGTGGACTCATCAAAAGAACATCAAACGGAAAAAAACATACAGGGTAAAAAGATCATTGCTCTGGTTAGAGAGATGATTGTGGAGGCCATTGAAAAACGCGCCTCTGATATACACCTCAAACCACTGCAAACAGTAGTTGAAGTCCGTTACCGGGTAGATGGCTCCATGCAACTTGCACACCGTATCAATCGTAACCACTATTCTGCCATCGTTAGCCGCATAAAAATTCTTGGCAATATGGATATTGCCGAACATCGCCTGCCACAGGACGGGGCGTATCATCTCTCGGTTAATAACAGGGGGGTAGATCTGCGTATATCCACTGTTCCCACCCTGGAGGGCGAGAGTGTAGTCATTCGCATTTTGGACCCCAAAACAGGGCTACGAAAAATATCCGATATTGGCTTCAGGTTTGGTGATGAACAGCTCTTTCGCAGAATGCTGCAACAGAAGAATGGTTTGATCCTGATCACTGGACCAACAGGGTCCGGAAAATCCACCACCATGTATGCTGCCATGGATACCCTGCGGGAACGTGCTCTCAATATCATAAGTATTGAGGACCCAGTAGAATACCGCATGGATCGGGTGAGACAGATTGAGGTCAATGAGGTTGCCAACAATACTTTTGCAAAAAATCTGCGGCATATCCTGCGCCATGACCCCGATGTAATCCTCATTGGTGAGATTCGAGATCAAGAGACCGCTAAAATTGCCCTGCAGAGTGCATATACAGGACATCTTGTGCTGAGCACACTTCACACCAGAGATGCCCCCAGTGCCATAACAAGGCTGCTGGAGATGGGTATGGAGCCTTATATGCTCAAGGACACCCTGATTGGTGTCCTCTCTCAAAGATTAGTCAGAAAACTATGTGACCAATGCCATGGAGAATCTCCAGACAGAGCGCATTGTCACCACTGCAACAGAAGTGGATTTTATGGAAGAACCCCTATTTATGAACTGATCAAAGTGAACTCCCTGATTCGAGAACAGATCAGAGATGGCATTACTGCAGACGAGATTCGTGCCACTGCCCTGGAAAATGGTATGGTTTCAATGGAGCTCCACGCTACAGAACTTATTGACCAAAAAATCACAACCGCTCAAGAGAGCAATTATCATGAACCATCCTGACCAATCCATTTACCGTGCAGTCTCCAATGCCCTTGAGGAGGATATTCAATCAGGAGACGTTACAGCTCAATTAATACCTGAAAAGACCATGGCAACTGCAACCATTCTTACCAGAGATGATATGGTGCTATGTGGTAGAGAGTGGGTTGATGAAAGCTTTCATCAGCTTGACCCATCCATATTGCTAACGTGGAATATGGAGGATGGAGCAGCTGTCTCTGCCAATCAGATTCTAGTAACCATACAAGGCTCTGCCCGAGCACTATTAACTGCAGAGCGTACTGCAATGAATTTTCTGCAGACACTCTCTGCCACGGCAACCATCACCAGACAATACACCGAACAGATAGCAGAGAGCCATGCAGAGATCCTTGATACCAGAAAGACCATTCCCGGGATGAGAGAAGCGCAGAAATATGCTGTGCATTGTGGCGGAGGTACCAATCACAGAATGGGTCTCTATGATGCCTTTCTGATAAAAGAGAACCATATTGCCGCCTGTGGCTCAATCAAGAGTGCTGTAGAGCGTGCGCGAGAAATCTCCAGCAACGAGAAGATTGAGGTCGAGGTTGAATCAATTAATGAACTGAATGAGGCTGTTGCTGCTGAGAGTGATGTCATCATGCTGGATAATTTTTCTCTGCAACAGATGAGAGAGGCCGTATCACTAAACAGTGGTCGTGCACTACTGGAGGTTTCAGGAAATGTCTCTCTGGAGCAGTTAAAGGATATTGCCGACACCGGCGTTGACTATATATCTATAGGAGCACTCACAAAACATGTCCACGCTATTGATCTATCCATGAGATTATCGATAGACTCCGGATTATCCTAACGTTTTTTTCTCTGAAACAGATCAGTTCTACGGCTGACCAGCCTGTCCAGAAACAGCATCCCATCCAGATGATCCACTTCATGCTGGATTGCCCTGGCCTCATAGCCTTCACTCTCATATTCATGAAGTTCGCCAGATTCATCCTGTGCGGCAAATTTTATCTGAGTGGCACGAATCACATTGCCCGTATAGTCAGGTACAGACATACAGCCCTCACGCCCAAGCTCAAAACCATCCCACTCGGTAATCTCTGGATTTACAAGCACCATCCTCCCCTGGTTGGGAACAGGTCTCTTCTTTTTTCCTCTGGTCATTCCAGTCAGATCCACAATACATATTCTCTGTAACCTCCCCACTTGAGGAGCGGCAATACCAATACCTCCAGGCTGGCTACGCATGAAGGTATCAAGCTCTGTTATAAACCGGGCCAACTCCTCATCAAAAGAGTCAACCGCCTCACACTCCTGCTTCAGACGGCTATCGGGATAGGTCAAAATCTCCATATCAACCAATCAAGGTCTCAATCTCTTCCACACGAAAATCAATTGATTCAGACAGAGGCTCCAGGGCCCGATGGACAGCATCCACGCCAGCACCTGCTATCCCTTCAATCATAAGAATATAGATTGGCTTTTCTGCAGCACCCCCAACCTGTGAATCCAGATCTGTAATATCAAAACCGGACTCTGCCAATACCCCTGTCACTTGGGCCACAATACCTGGACGATCAGCACCATAAACCACCACCCGAAGATCTGGAATTGAGTGCTGATGCAATCCTGGCTCTATCTTGTCAACATGCAGATGAAGCCCCAGCTCCTCGGTTACCGGATGCACAGTTTGACACAGCTGTTTCTCATCGCCATCCATCTCTACCATCATCATGATGGTGAAGTTACTGCCAAGCCGCATCATTGAGGTCTCACCAAGAGACCCCCCAGCCTTGAACAGTGCCTCTGTAATCTGAGCCACAATTCCTGGCTGATCCTTTCCTACCAACGCCATCATGTACCAATTTTTCATACTCTCTTCCCCTACTCCAGCCATATCAGTGTTGCCAACCGTCCTGTATTTTCATCTCTTCGATAGGAGAAGAACCGCTCACTATCTGTGAATGTATCCCACTCGCCACCATAAACCGAATATATGCCAAGCTGTTGAAGCTGCTGACGAGCAAGACCGGTCATTGATGCCAGCCATCTTCCACCATCTGATGGCACAAACATCTCCTCAGCCTCCTCACTATGCCGACAAAATATCTCCCTAACCTCATCACCAATCTCATAGGAGTGCTGTCCGATTGACGGTCCAAGCCACACCATTAGCTCATCACCATCATTCTGGAACTTTGAAACACCCTGCTCAATAATCCCGGCAGCCAACCCTCTCCATCCTGCATGAATAGCTGCGATTCTATCCCCCAGTCTGTTGGTGACAATAATTGGCATGCAATCGGCTGTAAGAACAGCACATACAACTCCTCTCATGGAGGTCCAGGAACCATCCGCCTCTGCTATCTGGCTCTCTGCAGGCAATTCTACAACTGCTGTTTTGTGAACCTGATTCAACCACCAAGGATCATGCGGCAATCCAAGTCGATTTTGTAGATTTTCTCTGTTCTTCTTTACCGCAACCGGATTATCCCCTACATGAGTTGCCAGATTGCCGCTCTTGCGTGTGGTTGTCACTGCTCTAACTCCATCTGGAGCTGGCCAATCTGGCTCTACATCAACAATCGTCACTGGGAGTTGATCTCTCTATCCTCACGAAGAATATCAATTATATTCACCATATCCTCAGGCAGGGGAGCCTCAAACTCAATCAACTCTCCTGACAGTGGATGCCTCAAACCCAAACGAGCCGCATGCAGAGCCTGTCTCTTGAATACACGAAGGGTCTCACTCATCTCTTCAGAGCTACCTGCAGGGATCTGAAGACGGTGACCATAGACAGGATCTCCCAACAGGGCAAAACGGATGTGCTCCATATGAACACGAATCTGATGAGTTCTCCCTGTCTCCAGGGAAAGTCTGACATGGGTATGTGAACGAAATTTCTCCATTACCCTGTAGTGGGTTACTGCAGGTTTACCATTCTCGACCACAGCCATCTTCTTGCGATCCACACGATGCCTGCCAATTGGAGCATCAACTGTTCCGCCAGCGGTCATCACTCCCTTGCAGATAGCCTGATATTCTCGACTCATGGACCTCTCCTGTAGCTGTCTCACCAAATCGGTATGTGCCTCCAATGTTTTGGCAACCACCAGAACTCCACTGGTATCTTTATCCAGACGATGGACAATGCCTGCTCGTGGAACCTCCGCAAGGGTTTTATCATGGTGTAAAAGAGCGTTAACCAGAGTTCCCCCCCAATTTCCTACTGCCGGATGAACCACCATCCCTGCAGGTTTATCAACAAAGATGATTGAATCGTCTTCATGCAGAATATTCAGTGGGATTGGTTCAGCTACCCACTGTACCTCCTCCTCTCTCTCAGCCTGTAGCCTAACCTCTTCCCCGGTAGCCACCGAGTCTCTTGGACGTCTCTTCTCACCATCAATCAAAGCATCACCAGAACGTATCCAGGACTGCAATCTACTTCTGGAGAATTCCGGAAAGAGCGTCGCCAGAGCAACATCAAACCGTTTACCAGAAAGCTCCTCCGGGATGGTGGTATGATACTGATCAGACCCATTTGAGTTTTGTTGCGGATCCATATTCTTTTCGCTACCCTTCGTCCTTTCCTACTATTTTTTTACTATAACCATGATTCGTAAACAGGCTCCATTCTCCTCCATCCTTCTACTGGTTTCCATCCTTGCTTCAGGTTTGTCTGGCTGCTCTCTTCTTCCTGAGCAAATTGATGTTACAGAGGACTGGTCTGCCAACAGATTCTACTTTGAGGCGCACGAAGCGATGACAAGTGGAGGCTACGAGAAGGCAATCGAGTATTTTGAGAAGCTGCAGGCCCGTTTCCCCTACGACAAACATGCTATGCAGGCTCAAATCGAGACCATCTACGCATATTACAAGTGGGATGAGTCTGCATCGGCTATAGCTGCTGCTGACCGTTTTATAAAACAGCATCCCCGTCACCCCAGTGTTGACTATGTCTACTATATGCGTGGCCTGGTAAATTACGATGAAGGGAGAACAATGTTGTCAGATATTGCCCTAACTGACCCAGCAACACGAGACCCCAAGGCGATGCGCGAGGCATTTCACTACTTCTCTAAACTGGTGACACGCTTTCCTCAGAGCAAGTACAGTGAAGACGCGAGAAAGAGAATGCTCTTTACCCGCAACAAACTGGCAGAGCATGAGCTACATGTTGCCAAATTTTATATGGATCGAGAGGCCTATGTTGCAGCCTCAAAACGTGCAAATTACGTTATTGAGAACTTCCAGAAAACTCCTGTGGTAAGAGATGCTCTACTCCTGTTGGTTGATATCTACCACAAGATGGGAATGGAGGATCTGGCGGCAGATACTGAACGGGTTTATGCTGCAAATTATCCGGAGTAACCGATTTACAGAGTCAAGCACAGCTAACGAGAGCGAAACCCTGATGTTATGGGGTAACGACGATCTCGTCCAAATGCCCTGGTTGTAATCTTTGCCCCTGGAGGCGCCTGTCGTCTCTTGTACTCATTACCATTGACCATCCCAATTATGCGGTTGACTACTTCAGAACCGAAACCGGCATCAATGATCTCTTCTGCACACTGCTCCTGCTCTATATAACGCTCAAGAATCTGATCAAGGATCTCATATGGTGGTAGCGAGTCTGAATCTTTCTGGTCTGGTGCCAGCTCAGCTGATGGCGGCCTGTCAATCACACGCTGTGGAATAACCTCATCTTGTCCACGCTCTTTGGCCTGTCGATTTCTCCACTCTGCCAACCGATAGACCAACAACTTGGATATGTCTTTGAGGGGAGCAAATCCTCCTGCCATATCCCCATACAGAGTGGCATAACCGACCGACATCTCACTCTTGTTTCCGGTTGTCAGTAACATTCGATTTTTCTTGTTGGCAATAGCCATCAGAATCACGCCCCGACATCTGGCCTGAATATTTTCCTCTGTGGCATCCACCCCATATCCATCAAACTCATCACTCAAGGTATCCATAAATGCATCAAAGGTCTGCTTTATGGGAATAATCCGAAAATCAATCCCAAGTACATTTGCCTCTATCTCTGCATCCTCAACACTCATTTGTGCGCTGTAACGAGATGGCATAGCCACCCCCTCCACATTGTCAGCGCCAAGTGCATCCACCGCAATAGCGAGAGTCAATGCCGAATCAATGCCACCAGACAGTCCGAGAACCACCCCGGGAAAACCATTCTTTCCCACATAATCTTTTACTGCCAGTATCAACGCCTGATATATCTCGGACAACTCCTGATCACCTTCTGGGTCATCCACAGAGTGTGCACTAAGACATAAATACTCCTCCGCACTATCATAGATATAGAGACCCTCTGTAAAAAACTCCCCACAGACGATCTTCTCTCCCTCGCCATTCATCACAAAGGAGCCTCCATCAAAGATCAACTCATCCTGACCTCCAACCTGATTGACATAAACCACCGGAATTCCACTCTCCCCAATCCTCTTGCGGATAATCTCCTCACGATCTCCTCTCTTGCCTGCATGGTATGGGGATGCATTCAGATTAAGGACCAGATCAGCTCCCGCATTGGAAATCTGCTGCATAACCTTTTGGTGCCACAGATCCTCACATATCGTTATAGCAATACTTTTACCCTTATGTTCAAACAGAACAGGGGCATCCCCCCGAGCAAAGTAACGTTTCTCATCAAACACCCCGTAGTTGGGCAGCTCCTGCTTACAGTAGCTCATCTCAATCTTTTGTCCACGCAATAACGTAGCAGCGTTATACAGCAGACCACTTCTGTCCCGCAGCGGGTGCCCAACCACCAGGCTGATCTCATCCGCCGCCTCTACCAGCTGTTGCATTCCATCCTCAACCTGTTGCAGAAATCCCGGACGCAACAACAGATCCTCTGGCGGATATCCCGTCAGAGAGAGCTCCGGAAATAGAACGATATCTGCCCCCTCTCTCTTTGCATGTTTTGCAAACTCAACCATCTGGTCAATGTTTTTCTGCAATGCTCCAACATGCGGATTGGTTTGTGCCAGCGCAATTACCAGGTTTTGGCTATTTTTGATCGATTCTATGCTCATTCTCTCTTACAACGATTATTCATGGCAGTTCGGTGACAAAATTGTAACAATACTCCACTAACTGACACAGAAGAAATATATGACCACTGGCGTACTTATTACAAACTTGGGGACCCCTGATGATGCAACACCAGCATCTCTCAGACGTTATCTTGCAGAATTTCTGTGGGATCGCCGTGTTGTGGATATGCCTCGTCTGAAGTGGTGGCTGATTTTACATGGAATTATCCTCAGAGTTCGCCCCAAACGGGTAGCGAAAGCATATCAGAAAGTATGGACAGAAAATGGCGGGCCACTACTGGTTATCTCTAAACGCCAGAGAGAGGCTATAGAGAAGAGGTTGGCAGACAAACTTGGATACAAAGTACCTGTTGCTCTGGGAATGCGGTATGGCAACCCGTCAATATCATCAGCACTGGAGAGCCTGCGTCAACAGGAGGTCAGCAAGATCATCATCCTCCCCCTGTTTCCCCAATATTCGGCCGCCACTACTGGATCAACCTTTGATGCTGTCTCTCAAGCATTGCAACAGTGGCGGAACATTCCAGATTTAACCTTCATCAATAACTATCACAATAATCCTGGGTATATTGAGGCCCTGGCAAACTCCATCAATGACAAGTGGAAAGAGGGTGGGCGTGCAGAACGTATACTGCTCTCTTTTCATGGATTGCCACAACGCTACCACGATGCCGGAGACCCCTATCGTGATCAATGCAATGCCACTGCCATTGCCCTGAACAAAAAACTTGGGTTGAGAGATGGACAACTACAGGTTGTATTCCAATCACGCTTTGGCAAAGAGGAGTGGCTAAAACCATATACTGAAGAGACCCTGAGGCTTCTTCCCGTTGAGGGCATCAACAAGATCGATATTATCTGTCCAGGATTCTCTGCCGACTGCGTAGAGACTCTTGAGGAGATTGCCATGCAGGACAGAGATCTGTTTATCGGTTCTGGTGGAGAGAGTTATCAATATATTCCAGCCTTGAATAATCGTCATGACCATATTGATGCGCTGACAGATATCCTTTTGGCTAACTGGGGAGAGAACAGGGTATAGACGACATGCATAACCATGACTCTATGCCTGTTGTTGCCGTAAGCCGCTGCCTTCTTGGAGATCCCGTACGATATGATGGCAAGGACAAAAAATCACAGAAGCTTATAGAGGAGATAGCCGGTCTGTTTTCCATACTTCCAGTATGCCCCGAGGTTGAGGCTGGACTGTCGATACCGCGCCCACCAGTACAGTTAGTCAAAGATGGCAATGGTATTATTTATGTCAGAGGCCGAGATGATCAAACAGTGGATATCACCTCACAACTACATAGATTTTTCAGAAGATTTGATGAGGCCAACACCACCTTGAGCGGAGCCATTCTCCAGAACCGCTCTCCAAGTTGCGGGGTTGGAGATACTCCTCTGTTTTCACCATCAGGATCTGAACTCAACCAGGATAACGGAGTTTTTACTACATTTATAAGATCACGACATCCTGACCTTCCTGTCTCAACTCCAAAACAACTAAACTCGGATGAGGCTATTCAGGAGTTCAGAGACGCTGTTTTCAGATATATTAAGCGTTCCACCGGCTCTGGCAGCCATTAATCTGTAGCACGCTCGAGCCCGGCTATGACTACCAAAGATTTTGCAGAGATTCCCTACTAATAGAGTTCGCTAAGACGCCAAACCATCCCATGTCGCTTCATTATCAATACAGTTGGATCATCACCCAGATCACCTAATCTCACTAAAAACTGGTTTGGTGAATCAAAGAAGGCATGATCAAGAGTATCGTATATTGAGACACCGGTTTCTCCCCGATTTGCTCCAGAGAGTCGATGTCTGATCCACTCTATAGTTACCGCCTGATCTACGGTATAGGCGCTCATGGAGTTTGCTCCATCACGAAGCATTCTTGAGGCTAGCCCCTCATTATGATCTCTACTCTCGATCCGGAGGACTCTCTTGTAGTTCTCCTGCACCTGTTGCAGATCAATGTATTTACCAAGCTGGGACACATCATTGGCAACCAATGCATGATCAAATCGATAGAGACTATAGTATGGCAAAATACCGTAAAGGATAACGGCAAGAAAAAGTAATCGTACGATCCAACGCATGATCATTAACTCCTCGGTAGATGTATAATTCTTATCTTAATTATTTTAGTTATTAACCTTACCACAGTATATACTCGCGCGCGATGAAAGGAATTACCGGAATCATACTGGCTGGCGGCAGAGCCACACGTATGGGGGGAGATGATAAGGGTCTTACCACTATCAACGGCAAGCCTATGGTGCAACACGTTATAGAACGTCTGACTCCGCAGGTAGGGACCATGATCATTAGTGCAAACCGCAATCAACGGTACTATGAGGCATTTGGGTACCCAGTAATATCTGATTACAACGACAAATTTGATGGTCCACTTGCCGGAATTGCCAGTGCCATTGAGATCACCGACACACCTCTCATTCTGGTCACTCCATGTGATACCCCTCTGATTCCAGCTGATCTGGTCGAGAGGCTGTATGAATCTCTGCAACAGACAGATTCACCGATTGCTGTAGCCCATGATGGAGAGAGGATGCAGCAACTCTGTTTTCTTGCTTCTCACCATATTATCGACTCAATCAAAGAGCGGCTAGCAGATAATGAGCGCAGGGTATACAGATGGCTTGAATCATTGAATCCGGCAATCTGCAATTTCAACTCCACCATGCTGTTCTCAAACATCAATACACCTGAAGAGCAGTCTGCCATAGAGCAACAACTGCAGGATTAGCTGTGAACTCAAAAACATTAAATTCTCCAACACCACTACTGGGATTTGCCGCATGGAGTGGAACAGGAAAAACCACCCTGTTGAAGCAGATTATTCCAATCCTGGTAGCAAGAGGAGTACATGTCGCTGCAATCAAACATACTCACCATGAATTTGATATCGACCAGCCCGGAAAGGATAGCTATAAATTGAGAAAATCTGGTGCCAGTCAGGTATTGGTTGCATCATCCAGACGCTGGGCCTTAATAAATGAAAATAGCGGAGATGCAACTGAGCCTGATCTTAAGCAGCTATTGCCAAAACTTGATCATGACAATATTGATCTAATTCTGATTGAAGGATTTAAGCATGAACCAATCCCTCGAATAGAACTGCACCGCTCTGTCACCGGCAAGCCACTACTGTATCCAGATGACAGCCAAATAATTGCTATCGCCATAAGTAATAACGAACAGATGAACCCTTCAATCCCGAGGCTAGATCTGGATAATAGTGAACAGATAGCAGACTTTATAGAAACCAACGTACTTCACAGGAAACAGACAACATGACACCCAAGAAAGGACTCTTGCCCGTCAACGAGGCACTGGAAAAGATCTTCCAGGAAATTAACCCAACTGAAGATATTGAGACAGTTGAGGTAATGACAGCATTTGGCCGCACCCTGGGAGAAGAGATAGTTTCTCCAATTAATGTTCCGTCCTATAACAATTCGGCTATGGATGGTTATGCAATTCAGGGGGCCGACCTGCCAGATAACGGTACAGTTACGCTTGAGGTGATTGGTTCATCATTCGCCGGCACCCCCTTTGATGGAGTCATGCAGAGAGGGCAATCTGTCAGAATCATGACTGGTGCCAAGATCCCTGATGGTGCTGACACTGTCATCATGCAGGAAAAGGCCACCAGGGAAGATGAACAGGTAACCTTCTCCAGCGAGGACAACCACACTCCGGGAGAGAATGTCCGTATGGCTGGTGAGGATATGAGAACTGGCGAGACAGTGCTCCATCCGGGAAAGAGACTGGGGGCTGCAGAACTGGGGATGATTGCATCACTTGGTTATGGCGAGGTCCAGGTCAAAAAGAGAATCAGGGTAGCCTTCTTTTCCACCGGTGATGAGCTCTGCTCTGCTGGTGAACCATTAGGGGATGGGCAGATCTACGACAGTAATCGCTATACCGTATTCAGCATGCTCCGTGAGCTTGGGGTTGAGCTAATTGATCTTGGAATTATTCGTGATGAGCGTGAATTGATCGAACAGGCCTTTCAGGATGCTGCCGCTCAGGCCGATGTAGTCATAACCTCTGGTGGTGTCTCTGTTGGTGAGGCCGACTTCGTAAAAGAGACTCTTGACAGATTGGGAGAGGTTAATTTCTGGCGTATCGCAATGAAACCGGGGAAACCACTCGCCTTTGGAAAGCTGAACAATGCATGGTTCTTTGGTCTGCCTGGCAATCCGGTATCAGCAATGGTCACATTCCTCCAATTTGTCCGTCCTGCACTTAACCACCTGGCCGGAAAAGAGCGTGCTACCCCATTCCGCATCCCGCTACGCTGTAGTAATAAGCTGAAAAAACGCCCAGGTCGACTGGAGTTCCAGCGTGGCATCCTGGAAAAAGGGGATAACGGCGAGACCGTAGTGCGTGGTGCCGGCCCTCAAGGCTCACATATTCTACGTTCAATGAGCATTGCCGACTGCTTCATTGTGCTGCCTGAAGAGAATAGTGGTGTAGAAGCAGGAGAGTGGGTTGAGGTAGAGCCATTCCTTTAGAACGGTATATCGTCATCCAGATCATTCATGGTTGGAGCTGTAGCCGCCGCTGGAGCCTGTTGCTGCTGTCCACCACCAGAGCTGCCACCGAAGTCAGCAGTGCCTCCACTACGGCCGCCCAACATCTGCATCTCACTAGCTACGATCTCCGTCGTATAACGGTCATTACCATCCTTGTCCTGCCACTTGCGGGTCTGTAGACGACCCTCAACATAGACCTGCGCACCCTTCTTGAGGTACTCAGATACAATTTCAGCCAATCGATTAAAGAAGACAACACGATGCCACTCTGTACGATCCTGCTGCTCCCCGGTATTCTTGTCTTTCCAGCTATCTGTTGTGGCGATGGATATATTCGCAATAGCTCGTCCATCAGCGGTATAACGCACATCCGGATCCTGCCCCAAATTACCCACCAAAATTACCTTATTGACTCCTCTTGCCATCTTCCTCTTCCCTCTTTAGTCCATTAACACAATACAATTTCCGATCCGTTCATGGTCTCATGCTGGAGCAAACGGTTCCAGTGATTTTCTATCCAAAATTTTCTCATCCACCTTGAGATAGGCAACTTCATCTTCGGCAATTACCACGGCCTCACTAACCCCGGGAATACCTAATAGCTGTTGTGCCAGTATTGATGCCTGTAGTTGATCAATCTCCCCTACCCGTAAAAGCTGTGTCTTTACTGACTTGGGACGTTCCATACTGCTAGCCACTACCAGCCATAACAAGGCCAATCCACCAGAAGCAAGGAAAACCGGCGCAATCTCTACACCATCGGACCAACCAAGAATCCACCCGCCCAGAATACCCCCCATAAAGGCACCAAAAAACTGGGAGCTTGAATAGACCCCCATTGCTGTACCCTTTTTGTCTGCCGGTGCCATCTTTGAGATAAGTGAAGGCAGAGTTGCCTCCAAGAGATTAAACCCTCCAAAAAAGATGACCATAAAGATAATAATTCCCCACAGTGAATCAGACATCTGCCATAAACCGAACTGTGATATTGCCACCAGCCCAATGGCGATAGAGAAGACCTCTTTCATTCTGCCCTTTTTCTCTGCCTGAATAATCATTGGTATCATGATCATCACTGCCACTAGAACCGCGCCCAGATAGACCATCCAGTGATCCTGCGGAGCCATACCACCATCTCTCAAACCGATAGGTATGACCACAAATATAGCTGTCAGAATCAAGTGAAGTACAAATATGCCAAAATTAAGGCGAAGAAGTTGTGAGTCACCAAGCACTGCCCCAAATTGTGCCGGATCCGCCTCTGCGTCATGATGCATATGGCTATGAGTTGGGGTCGGAACAATACGAAACAGCATTACCAACCCAAAGACTGCCAATAGCGCAGTAATCCAGAAGATTCCTGATACACCTACCCAGCCACTGATGACGGGTCCAAGAATAATTGCTGCCGTAAATGAGGCACCAATACTCATCCCAAAAGTAGCCATGGCCCTTGTCCTGAACTCTTCACGAGTCAGGTCTGCCAATAGTGCCATGGTAGCAGCGGCAATAGCACCAGACCCCTGAATCGCACGCCCTATGATAACTCCCTCGATGGTTGTTGCCATGGCAGCAACCACACTTCCAACCGCAAACAGCATCAACCCCATGGCGATAATACGTTTTCTGCCAAATCTGTCGGAGAGCATCCCAAATGGAATCTGTAGTAGTGCCTGGGTCAGGCCATAAACTCCAAGCGCAACCCCCATCAACATTGGGGTAGCCCCCTCAAACTCCTCCGTATATAGCGAAAGTACCGGCAGCAACATAAATAGTCCCAGCATTCGCATCGAGAAAATTCCTGCCAATGATCCAGCTGCTCTGCGCTCAACTGGCAACATTCCCTCTCCCTCACCTTTCTTCATCCAGACCTCCGGTAACTCTTCCTTGATAACATCTTTTTGTTGTTCTACCTATCTTCCACTCCAGATCAACCAATTTCAGTCAAATAGCAATAATAGGTCGAGCCAAAATAAAAGTTGAGCTATATTATCAGGTTTTCCGCTGACAAAAAGTCATATCTACAATAGACCATGGACAAGATTATTATTCGCGGGGCTCGAACCCACAACCTAAAGAATATTGATCTCGATCTCCCTCGAGAAAAGCTGATTGTTCTGACCGGGCTATCAGGATCTGGCAAATCATCTCTTGCCTTCGACACCATCTATGCCGAAGGTCAGCGTCGCTATGTTGAGTCCCTATCTGCCTACGCCAGACAGTTCCTCTCGGTTATGGAGAAACCAGACGTAGACCATATAGAGGGGCTCTCACCAGCGATATCAATTGAACAGAAATCAACCTCACACAACCCCCGATCCACAGTTGGAACAGTAACTGAGATCCATGACTATCTGCGTTTGCTATATGCTCGTGTCGGCACTCCCCACTGCCCACAACACGATACTGTACTGGAGGCACAACCAATCAGCCAGATGGTTGATCAGGTTCTTAATCTTCCTGAGGGCAGCAAAATAGTCCTGCTGGCTCCACTGGTTAGAGGGCGGAAGGGTGAACATCAACAACTTATCGAGGAGCAGCGTGCCCACGGTTTTTTAAGGGCCGTGGTTGATGGTGTAATCCACGATCTGGACCAGATGCCCGCTCTTGATGGAAAAAAGAGACATACCATAGAGATTGTTATAGATCGCCTGAAGGTACGACCCGATATCCGTCAACGCCTGGCTGAGTCACTGGAAACTGCCATTGCTCTCTCCGATGGTCTTGCATCAGTCTCCCTTATGGACAAGCCGGAAACCACTCTGCTCTCTTTCTCTGCTCACTATAGCTGTCCAGAGTGTGGCTATAGCCTGGAAGAGCTAGAACCACGTCTCTTCTCATTCAATAACCCTGTAGGTGCATGTCCAAGTTGTGAGGGGCTTGGCATTCAGCAATATCTTGATCCCGAGAGAATAGTCACCCATCCTGAACTCCCTCTGTCAGGTGGTGCAATTAGAGGATGGGACAGAAGAAATGCATGGTATCACCAGACCCTAAGATCCCTCTCCGACCATTATAAGTTTGATCTGGAGACCCCATTTAACCAACTCCCGAAAGATGTAGTAAAGATTGTTCTATATGGATCCGGTGATGAAACAGTTGAGTTCAGCTACTTTAACAGCCGTGGTGGTGTTACCCGCAAAGAGCACCCATTTGAAGGCATTATCCCGAACATGGAACGACGCTACCATGAGACTGATTCAAACTCGGTACGTGATGACCTCTCAAAATATATAAACAGCCGCCCCTGCCCAGAGTGTAACGGGAGCCGCCTACGGGAGGAGGCAAGGCACGTATTTATTGACGGACACCCCCTGCATGAGATAAGTCGATTCTCTGTTGAAGATAGTGCCAACTTCTTTAACCAACTGAAACTGACCGGATGGCGAGGAGAGGTTGCCTCCAAGATCGTTAAAGAGATTTCACAACGCCTTGGGTTTCTGGTTAATGTTGGCCTCAACTACCTCTCTCTGGAGAGAAGTGCGGATACCCTCTCTGGTGGCGAATCCCAACGAATACGCCTTGCCAGCCAGATCGGTGCTGGACTGGTTGGAGTCATGTATGTACTGGATGAGCCATCCATCGGCCTGCATCAGCGAGACAACCAAAGGCTCCTCGACACTCTGATTCGTCTGCGCGACCTTGGCAACACCGTTATTGTGGTTGAACATGATGAGGAGGCCATCAAGACGGCTGACTTTGTGGTTGATATTGGACCAGGTGCCGGCACTCATGGTGGACAGATTGTGGCCCAGGGAACCCCAGATGATGTCATGAACAATCCAAACTCACTCACTGGACAGTACCTCTCTGGATCACGCTCAATCAGACTACCAAAACAGCGGGTAACTGCATTCAGAGATAGACAGCTAGTCATTCACAAGGCCAGCGGCAACAATCTAAAAAATATAACTCTTTCCATACCTGCAGGTCTCATGGTCTGCATTACTGGAGTGTCCGGATCCGGCAAATCGACCCTGATCAACGATACTCTCTACCGCGCAACCGCACAGCACCTGAATCGTGCAAAAGAGGATCCTGCACCCCATGAACACATTGATGGTCTGGAGCTCTTTGACAAGGTTGTCAATATTGATCAGAGCCCAATTGGACGTACACCACGATCAAACCCAGCAACCTACACAGGTCTCTTTACCCCAATTCGTGACCTCTTCTCTGGCACAGAGGAGTCTCGTTCTCGTGGTTACACCCCGGGCAGATTCTCTTTTAATGTAAAGGGCGGACGCTGTGAGGCATGCCAGGGAGATGGAGTTATCAGGGTAGAGATGCACTTTCTTGCCGATATTTATGTCCCATGCGACGTCTGCAAAGGGAAAAGATACAACCGGGAGACTCTGGAAATAAAATATAAAGGCAAAAACATCCATGAAGTGCTGGAGATGACCGTTGAAGAGGCTAGAACCTTCTTTGATCCTGTTCCAACAATTGCCAAAAAACTGCAGACACTTATTGATGTTGGGCTGAGTTATATTCGTCTTGGGCAAAACGCCACAACCCTCTCAGGTGGAGAGGCTCAGAGAATCAAACTCTCACGTGAGCTCTCCAAACGAGACACTGGGCAAACTCTATACATTCTTGATGAGCCTACAACAGGGCTTCACTTTCATGATATCGAACAGTTACTACAGGTACTCCACCGACTGCGCGACCACGGCAATACAGTTGTGGTGATTGAACACAACCTTGATGTTATCAAGACTGCAGACTGGATTATTGACCTCGGCCCTGAAGGTGGTGATGGTGGCGGTGAGATTGTCGCCTGTGGTACGCCTGAACAGGTGGCAAATGAGGCGTGGTCACATACTGGAAGATATCTGCGGGAACACCTTTAAGCACTACCCCACAGCCTCCTTGATGGCAGATATCAACTCCTCGACACTCTCAAACTTGTCCAGCTGATCTTTTGAGAAGAGAACTTTCATCCCGTCTGTTGTATCAAGAACTACCGGGTATTCATATTGCTCGGTGAACCTCTTCTCAAATTCATCCTTGTGAAGAAACTCAAGGTTGGCGTTTGAGGACTCTCTGAATTTTGCCCATTCACCCTTTTCACTAAATGCCCCATAGGTTAGGGAACATAGTGAACACTGATATGTTGATGGGCTTACTATCTTGTGTGCGGTATCGAAGATGGTGTTAAGTTTCCCACTATCCGCGTTATAGACAAATATCACCTGCATAATTGAACTCACTCTGTAATGATCGAGACAGCTGTCCCAACCTCAATATCCAGCCTATCCCTGGCACTTCCCTGGTTGACTGCTATCTCTAGCAGACCAACCGAGTTGTCATACCAGAATGGCTCCCCAATTGCCCTGTCCGAAAAGGTGGCGCTGTTTCTCACGGTCACCCCATTTATAACTACTGTATCGTTCCCGCTCAATGATCCTGCTCTTACTCCTGTAATTGCATTACCGTAACGGTCAAGATAGATTACCTTATGGAGATTATGGCTGCCATTTCTGATGCTTGGCAGGATGGTCTCCATAATGTCACCATCAGATAGAGTATTTGATGAGATTTTGGCAGCAATTGGGGCAAACAGATCCCTGCCATGGAATGTATTAGAGAGATGATCAGGCTCCCACATGATTTGAAAATATGAAACACTCTCTGCCCTTGCAGTAACCTGGTCGAAGATCCCATTTTCCGGACCAATAAACCAGTTTCCATCTGCATGGAGTACCACTGCCCTGCGCTTGCCCCCAACCCCGGGATCTACCACTGAGAGAAAGATTGTTCCCTTTGGAAAATATGGAACATGGCTAACCAGGAAGTGAGAAGCAGCCTCTATATTGAATGGAGCAAGGTCGGAGACCAGATCAACTATCTCTCCATCTGCACTGTGCATAAATAGTGCAGATCGCATCTGAGCCAGATAGGGGCTCCCAACACCAAAATCTGTAACAAGAATAATCATAGTGTCTGATGATATCGCGTTTTTTTATTTTCACCAGAAAAAGAAAAAGCCGGATATCTATCCGGCTTTTTTCAGAACTTGTCAGGGATATTCTTAATCCTCTGAATCGTCCTCAATATCGTCATCCAGATCTACAACAGGACGGTCAACCAGCTCTACCATGGCCATTGGGGCCTTGTCACCAGCACGGAAACCGGCCTTGAGAATACGGATATAGCCTCCAGGACGCTCTGTATAGCGAGGACCCAGCTCGGTGAATAGTTTGGTGACCATCTCGCGGTCACGCATGCGGTTGAAGGCGAGACGGCGGTTTGCAACACTATCGGATTTGGATAATGTAATCAGCGGCTCTACAACACGGCGCAGCTCTTTGGCCTTTGGCAATGTTGTACGAATCAGCTCATGCTGAATCAGAGAGTTGCTCATGTTACGAAACATAGCCTTACGATGGCTGCTGTTTCTGTTTAGTTGTCTACCACTATGACGATGACGCATGATCTTATCCGTTTATTTATCTATATTATTCGCTATCTGACGAATTTTAATTAAGCTGACTCTTTCTCATCTCGAATGCTTGCTGGTGGCCAGTTCTCGAGACGAACACCAAGTGAAAGTCCGCGTGACGCCAACACATCCTTAATCTCATTAAGTGACTTCTTGCCAAGATTTGGTGTTCTCAACAACTCGGTCTCGGTGCGCTGAATCAGATCACCAATATAGAAGATGGCTTCTGCCTTGAGACAGTTGGCTGAACGTACAGTCAACTCCAAGTCATCTACAGGGCGCAACAGAACTGGATCTACCTCTGGCTCCGGCTCTACCCCTTCCTCATCTTCCTCTTCTGTATGCAGATCTACAAATGACTCCAGCTGAGTCTGCAAAATTGTTGCAGCACGGCGAATTGCCTCTTCTGGGTCAATAGTACCGTTGGTCCGCAGGTCAATAACCAGGCGATCCAGGTCAGTACGCTGCTTAAGACGCGCAGCCTCAACACTGTAACTAACACGATCGACAGGGCTAAATGATGCATCCAGCTTCAGGTTGCCGATAGTTGAGCTCTCATCCTCAGTAGAACGTTCTGTAGAGGGCTGATAACCACGTCCTGAAGATACCTTCAGTGTCATACTCAACTCAATATTTTTATCTGTTACGTTGGCAATAACGTGATCTGGATTGATAATCTCAACATCATCACCTGTGATATCACCAGCCACTACAGCACCAGCACCATTGCTCTTCAACGTAAGCTCTGCCTCACTATGAGCATGCATTACGATTGCAACTCCCTTCAGATTGAGAAGGATATCAATCACATCCTCTTGTACCCCTTCAATAGTAGAGTACTCGTGGTTAACACCGTCAATCACAACCTCTGTGATAGCGCTTCCGTGCATGGAAGATAGCAGGATACGACGCAGGGCATTCCCCAGTGTATGTCCAAAACCACGCTCCAGGGGACCAATCGCCACCTGAATATGGTTGGTACCAATATTCTTTATATTTGCCAGCTTTGGCTTGATAAACTCTTTAATTGAACCTTGCATCTTTTTTACCTCTTATCTAATTATCTTTCGTGCTTCAAACATAGAGTACAACTACCCAGCAAATAACCTCTCAATTACTTGGAGTAGAGCTCGACAATCAGGTGTTCATTAATTTCTGCAGAAAGATCAGTACGCTCCGGCATGCTCTTGAATGTACCCTCCATCTTCTCTGCATTCACATCCAGCCACTCAGCATCTTCACGAGCCTGCGGTGCAAGCTGCAGAGACATCTTGATGCGCTCCTGCTTCTTTGCCTTCTCACGAATGGATATGACATCATCCGCCCTCAGTTGATAGGATGGAATATTCAATACATTGCCATTCACCAATACTGATTTATGGTTGACTAGTTGACGTGCCTCAGCACGAGTAGAGCCAAACCCCATACGGTAGACAACATTATCGAGGCGTGCCTCAAGAATCTGTAGCAGGTTCTCACCTGTAGACCCTTTACGACGTGCAGCCTCTTTGTAGTAACTACGGAACTGCTTCTCTAGCAGACCATACATACGACGAACTTTTTGCTTCTCACGCAACTGAAGTGCATAGTCTGACATGCGTGGACGACGTGCGCCGCTACCATGCTGACCTGGAAGTTGATCAATCTTGCATTTTGTCTCAAGAGCACGAATTCCACTCTTCAATCCAAGATCTGTTCCCTCACGACGGGAAAGTTTACATTTTGGTCCTGTATATTTTGCCACAGTATAATTCTCCTAATTTTTCAGACCGTTATACGCGGCGTTTCTTGGGTGGACGACAGCCATTATGTGGCAGTGGAGTAACATCAGTGATGCTATTAACACGGATTCCAATATTGTTTAGTGCGCGCACTGAGGATTCACGACCAGGTCCAGGCCCCTTGATGCGAACATCTACTGACTTGACGCCATACTCTTGAGCCTGCACACCCGCCTTCTCAGCGGCAACCTGTGCCGCAAATGGAGTGCTCTTTCTGGAGCCACGGAAACCGCTTCCTCCAGATGTTGCCCAACAGAGTGTGTCACCCTTACGGTCAGTAATGGTAATGATGGTGTTATTGAATGTTGCATGTACATGCACAATCCCCTCAGGGACATTCTTTTTTACCTTTTTACGCTTTGAAGCGGATGCCTGTGCCATAAAACTATAAAACCCTAAAAACTAAAAATTAAAAAAAACCTGAACAGTTCAACCAATTAACGCTTAATTGGCTTCTTCGGACCCTTGCGAGTACGTGCATTGTTCTTGGTGTTCTGACCTCTAACCGGAAGACCACGACGATGACGGATACCGCGGTTGGTACCAAGATCCATCAACCGTTTGATATTCATTGAGATCTCACGTCGAAGATCACCTTCAACCGTGAATTTACCAACAATCCCTCGAATAGATTCAAGCTGACTCTCTTCGAGATCACGGATTTTGGTTGACGCTTCAATACCAGCTGCTTCGCAGATTGTATAAGCGCGAGTTCTACCTACCCCATAAATAGAGGTTAGTGCAACCCAAGCATGTTTGTTATCAGGTACATTTACACCCGCAATTCGTGCCATCTGGCTCTTCTCCTAAACGATCCTATTTCACACCTGCGCACCACGCAGAAAGCGCGCAAGGATACCTATTATGTGTACAAAAATCAACCACCACTTCAACGAGGACGACTAGCCCTGACGCTGTTTATGTTTTGGGTCTTTACTACAAATCACACGTACAACACCATTACGGCGAATAACCTTACAGTGTTGACACATTTTCTTTACTGATGCGCGAACTTTCATTTCATTACTCCAAAATTTTTAGATCCCACTGCGACCATACCCTTTAAGATTTGCCTTCTTCATCAGACCATCATACTGATGGGAGAGAAGATGAGACTGAACCTGAGAGATAAAATCCATGATCACAACTACGATAATCAACAGTGAGGTTCCGCCAAAGTAGAATGGAACATTCCACTTAATGATCAGGAATTCAGGAAGCAGACTGACTGCAGTGATGTAACCAGCACCAATCAGTGTCAACCTCGTCATCACCTTATCAATATACTTTGCTGTCTGTGCCCCTGGGCGAATCCCCGGGATAAATGCACCTGATCTTCTCAGGTTGTCTGCAGTCTCCTTCGGGTTGAATACCAGAGCCGTATAGAAGAAGCAGAAAAATATAATTGCAACAGCATAGAATGCAACATAGAGCGGCTGTCCGGGGGAAAGTGTAGTGGCCAGATCCTTCATCCACTCCATCCCCTCACCGCTACCAAACCAGCTTCCCATCGTTGCCGGGAACAGGATAATACTGGAGGCAAAAATTGGGGGGATTACACCAGCCATATTTACCTTGAGTGGCAGGTGGCTACTCTGTCCTGCATATAGCTTGTTTCCGCGCTGCTGCTTGGCATAGTTAACTGTAATTCTACGCTGCCCTCTCTCAACAAAGACTACAAATGCAGTCACCAGTATGGCCCCTATAAAGAGAACCAGAACTGTAATTGGGTGCATCTCTCCGGTACGGGCCAACTCCATGGTTCCACCAACTGCCGATGGAAGACCTGCAACAATACCAGCGAAGATAATCAGTGAGATACCGTTACCAATGCCACGCTCTGTTATCTGTTCACCAAGCCACATCAGGAACATGGTTCCGGTAACCAGGGTGGTAACTGCCACAAAACGGAACGCCAAGCCCGGATCAATTACTACGCTCATTCCACCAGCAGACTGTGACTCCAACGCAATGGAGATTCCAAGCGCCTGGAATGTAGCCAGAACCAGGGTTCCGTAACGAGTATATTGAGTAATTTTTCTGCGTCCAGACTGTCCCTCTTTCTTCAGCTGTTCCAGCTTTGGAGAGGTAACCGTCAACAGATTCATGATAATAGAGGCAGAGATGTAGGGCATGATTCCCAGAGCAAACAGGCTCAAACGCATCAATGCACCACCCGAGAACATGTTGAACATGTCCAGGATAGTCCCTGACTGCTGATCAAACATCGCCTTTAGAGCATTAGGATCAATTCCGGGAACCGGGATATGGGCACCCATGCGATAGACAATAATCGCACCCACCACAAATAACAGACGAGTTTTTAGCTCGGTCAGTTTGCCTGTGGAGTTGCCACCAATTGCCTGTTTATGTGCCATTGTTCTAGATTACTACTCTTCGATTTTGCCGCCAGCGGCCTCGATTGCTGCACGTGCACCGGGAGTGACTCCCAAGCCACTTACAGTCACGGCCTGGGTGATCTCACCGGAGGCAATTACCTTTGCGTGCTTGATATCCTGACCAACAATATTTGCAGCCTTAAGTGCCAACAGATCAATCTGGTTATCAACCGCAGCTTTCTCCAACTCATGGAGACGAACCTCTGCAACAAAACGTGCCTTACGAGATGCAAAACCGACCTTTGGCAGACGACGCTGCAGTGGTTGCTGACCACCCTCGAAACCTACTTTATGGTAACCGCCAGAACGGGACTTCTGTCCCTTGTGGCCGCGCCCACAGGTCTTTCCAGAACCGGAACCGATGCCACGACCTACTCGCTTGGCATCCTTTTTGGCGCCTTCAGCTGGCTTGATTGTATTAAGATGCATGATTTAACCCTCAACCTTCAGCATATAGCTGATTTTATTGATCATTCCACGATTTTCAGGAGTATCGATCACTGTTACAGTCTGATGCATACGACGAATTCCAAGACCAGCTGCGCAAGCCTTATGTGAAGGAAGGCGTCCAATTGTGCTCTTGACCAGTGTCACTGTAATTGTGTTGTTATCTGCCATGGTTTCTACCCCAGAATCTCTTCAACAGTTTTGCCACGTTTCGCTGCAATCTGTGAAGGGCTATTCATCTCTGTAAGACCCTTGATTGTTGCACGAACCACATTAATTGGATTGGATGAGCCATTGCGCTTGGCAAGTACGTTATGAACTCCCACTACCTCAAAGACAGCTCGCATGGCACCGCCAGCAATAATTCCTGTACCTTCAGATGCTGGTTGCATGTAGACGTCTGCTGCGCCATGTGTTGCACTGATTGGGTACTGTAGTGTTCCCCCATCCAGCTCAACTGTCTTGATATCACGACGTGCACGTTCCATCGCTTTCTGGATGGCTAATGGTACTTCACGAGCCTTTCCATAACCGAAACCAATCTTTCCATTCCCATCACCAACAACAGTCAGCGCGGTAAAAGAGAAAATTCGTCCACCCTTGACGGTTTTCGCTACTCGATTGACAGCAACAAGCTTCTCCAGCATGCCATCATCATTATCTTTTTTGAACTGTTTCTTCTCTGCCATCTTCGCTTCCTAATTTATCAACCAGGTCTGTTTGTCTGTAATGTTATATCTATTAATGCCCTTGATTAAAAATCAAGTCCATTCTCACGTGCAGCATCTGCCAATGCCTTGATGCGACCATGGTATCTGAACCCTGATCTATCAAAAGCGACACGGGTTACACCCGCATCCTTGGTACGCTCTGCAATCACTTTTCCAACCACTGCTGCTGCTGCAACATTGCCTGTTGCGCCAGCCTCTGAGCTAACCTCAGAGAGCAGGGTCGAGGCACTTGCCACAACCTTGGAGTCATGATTAATTACCTGTGCATAGATATGTCTTGGAGTACGGTGCACTGTTAAGCGAGGCACACCAAGTTCTTTGATCTTTGCACGTGTACGTCTTGCACGACGTAGTCGGGTCTGTTTTTTATCCATTGATAAATCCTGCGGTTTAATCCAGTTATTAGTCCATTCAACCGTTTTAGCTTATACCCTTGCGAGCACCTATTTCTTCTTCGCTTCTTTACGAATAACATGCTCATCCGTATAACGAACACCCTTACCTTTGTATGGCTCTGGTGGACGGAATGCGCGAATCTCTGCGGCAACCTGCCCCACCTTCTGCTTATCTGCACCCTTAACAACAACCTCTGTCGCTGCTGGTGTCTCGATAGTGATTCCCTCAGGAATCGCATAATTTACAGGATGTGAAAAACCAAGAGTCAACTCCAGTTTCTTTCCTGCAGCCTTGGCACGATATCCAACACCAATCAGCGTCAGTTTTTTCTCAAAACCGGCACTGACACCAACAACCATGTTGTTGATCAAGGCGCGCATCGTGCCTGCCATTGCAACACACTCTTTTCCACCTTTTGCAGAAACACGAACAACGTTATCCTCGTGTGCGACATTGACTGTCTCATGTACATCATAATCAAAACTACCGTTGGCACCTTTGACCTGAATCTTTTGTCCGCTTACTGTGACATCCACTCCGGTTGGGATCTCGACAGGGGCATTTGCAATTCTAGACATCTTGTTTTACCTGAATTCGATTAACAAATTATTACAATATGATCTTAATAAACGTGGCAGATCACTTCACCGCCAAGTCCAGCTTTTCTGGCAGCACGGTCTGTCATCAGTCCGCCTGGGGTAGAAATTATGGCAATACCAAGACCCGCATTCACTGATGGAACATCATCCTTGCCTGTGTATGTACGTAGACCAGGACGGCTTATTCTCTTCATCATCTCTATAACTGGCTGACCCTGGAAATATTTAAGCTCGATTTTCAGCTCAGCCTTTCCACCATCCTCAGCCACAGAGTAATCAGAAATATAACCTTCATCCTTCATTACTGTGGCGATCGCTCTCTTCATTTTAGATGATGGCATTGATACCACCTTCTTCTCTACTGCCAGTGCATTGCGGATACGGGTTAACATATCTGCTATTGGGTCTTGCATACTCATCTTTTATATTCCAAAAATTCTATTGTGACTCTTGTAACCAGTTACTGTTCCAATAACTGCGCTTACCAACTTGCCTTTCTTAGTCCAGGCACATCTCCGCGCATTGTAGCCTCACGCAACTTGTTTCTGCTAAGGCCAAATTTTCTGTAAAACCCGTGAGGACGACCTGTCAGGCTACAACGGTTATGCTGACGAGAGGGGCTTGAGTCTCTTGGCAACATATTAAACTTACGACGCGCTGCGGCTCTCTCTTCTGGTGCAAGTGAAGCATCCATCATCTTGCTTCTCAGCTCGGTACGTTTTGCCGCATATCTTTTGACCAACTTCTCTCGGCGCAGTTCGCGTTGAATCATTGAGGTCTTTGCCATATTTCTAGTCCTGTCTCACTCTTTTACCAAATAAGTAATTAATTCTTGAACGGGAAGTTCATCGCAGCCAACAAGGCCTTGCCTTCCTCATCCGTTTTTGCAGTAGTAACAACGCTGACATCAAGACCACGCAATGCGTCTATCTTGTCGTAATCGATCTCAGGAAAGATTATCTGCTCTGTTACACCCATGGTGTAGTTTCCACGACCATCGAATGATTTGCCGTTAAGTCCACGAAAATCACGAATACGTGGAATCGAAATATCAATCAGACGATCAAGAAAATCGTACATACGCTCTTTACGCAACGTAACCTTACAACCAATTGGCCAACCATCACGAATCTTGAATCCTGCAATGGATAAACGTGCCATGGTCTTTACCGGCTTCTGGCCAGCAATCTTCTCCATGTCTGCAACCGCATGGTCAAGAATTTTCTTGTCCGCTGTCGCCTCACCAACACCCATATTCAGTGAGATCTTGGTGATTTTTGGAACTTCCATAACACTCTTGTAACCAAACTGCTCCATGAGCTGGTTAACAACTATGTCTTTATAATGATCTTTACTAATACTCATGACCTTGATCTCTTATGCGTCGACAACTTCGCCGCTTGATTTGAAATAACGAACTTTACGGCCGTCGTCCAGGGTCTTGAAACCAACACGATCCGCTTTTCCGGTTGCATTGTTATAAACTGCAACGTTGGAAACATGGATAGACATCTCTTTCTCGACAATACCACCTGAAACACCCATATTAGGATTCGCTTTGGTATGTTTCTTTACCATATTGATTCCATCTACAATGATACGATCCTTTTCAGAAATGACACGTGCCACTGTGCCCCTCTGTCCCTTATCTTTTCCGGTGAGGACAACTACCTCATCACCTTTTTTGATTTTACGCATGTTGCTGTCTCTAAATTTCTGCTAATCAAATAACTTCTGGTGCCAATGAAACAATCTTCATGAACTTCTTGTTTCTCAGTTCACGAGTCACTGGGCCAAAAATACGTGTGCCAATTGGTTCATGCTTACTATTTAGCATTACTGCGGCATTACCATCAAAACGGATCAGCGAACCATCGTTGCGACGAACTCCCTTACGAGTACGTACAACCACCGCATTATAAACGTCGCCTTTTTTAACCTTGCCACGAGGCAGGGCTTCTTTTACGCTGACCTTGATCACATCACCAATACCAGCATAACGACGCTTAGATCCACCAAGCACCTTGATGCACATGACCTTTTTTGCGCCACTGTTATCGGCAACGCTCAATGTTGACTGCATCTGAATCATCGGTTCTCTCCAAACTTTCTAACTATCAATTCTTATTAATTCTGCTCTAAACTGCAGCCGCGCTCTCAACAACCTCAACCAGTCTGAACGATTTACTCTTGGAGATTGGACGACACTCCTGAATCGTTACTACATCGCCTTCGTTACACTGATTGTTCTCATCATGTGCATGCAGCTTGGTTGAACGCTTGATAAACTTTTTGTAAATAGGATGCTTAACCTGACGTTGAACCATTACAGTAATGCTTTTGTCTCCCTTATTTGAGACAACACGCCCAGTAATAGTACGTCCAGTTGTGGTCTGCTCACTCATGATGCTGCACCTTTCATTTCATTCATAATTGTCTTCACCCGAGCAATGTTATGACGAACCTTCTTCATCTGACTATTATCAGAGAGCTGATTGGTTGCCTTCTGCATGCGCAGATTAAATTGCTCGCGCAACATCTCCTGCAACTCTTTTTGCAGTTCTGTCTCATCCATTTTTCTCAATTCACTTGTTTTCATCGTTGCTACCTTTTATAGCGGAGTACGTGCAACAAAAGCTGTCGCTATTGGGAGTTTTGCTGCCGCAAGCTTGAACGCCTCACGTGCCAGCTCCTCAGAAACACCCTCAATCTCATATAACATCTTGCCAGGCTGGATCTGTGCAACCCAATATTCAACATTACCCTTACCCTTACCTTGACGTACTTCAAGTGGCTTTTTGGTAATTGGCTTGTCCGGGAAGATGCGGATGGTAAGCTTGCCCCCACGTTTCACCTGACGAGTAATTGTGCGTCGAGCCGCCTCAATCTGGCGAGCCGTGATTCGTCCACGCCCGGTAGCCTTGAGACCATACTCTCCAAAACTGACGGAGTTGCCATTCTGCGCAAGACCGCGGTTTCTACCCTTCATCTGCTTGCGAAATTTTGTTCTTTTCGGTTGAAGCATTGCTCTTCTTCCCTATCGTTTTACTTTATTACTTATTTAGCTTTCTTGTCTTCTGCATCAGGCTGCTTGCCAATAACTGAAGTGTCGTACACCTCACCCTTGAATATCCACACCTTGACGCCGAGAATTCCGTAGGTGGTATTTGCCTCAGCAAACCCATAGTCAATATCTGCGCGCAGGGTATGGAGTGGTACACGACCTTCACGATACCACTCAGTACGGGCGATCTCTGCTCCGTTAAGACGTCCTGCAACATTGATACGGATACCCTTGCCACCAGAACGCATAGTGTTGCCCACAGAGCGTTTCATGGCACGACGAAACATGATTCTCTTTTCAAGCTGCTGCGCGATACCCTCAGCCACTAACTGCGCATCCAACTCAGGTTTACGAATCTCTTCGATATTGATCTGAACAGGAATCCCCATCTTGGCCGAAACCTCACGGCGCAGCTTTTCAATATCCTCGCCCTTCTTGCCGATCACGATTCCTGGGCGAGCCGTATGAATAGTGATTCTTGCATTACCTGATGGACGCTCAATCTGAATACGACTTACAGAGGCCTGAGAGAGGCGCTTCTTCAGGAAATCCCTGATTGTAAGATCCGCATACAGCTGATCTGCATAGCTACTGCTATCCGCATACCAGGTTGAGTTCCAGTCCTTGATATAACCCAGACGATAACCAATTGGATGTACTTTTTGACCCATTCCGCTTTTCCTCAGCGATCTGACACAGACACACTAATGTGACTGGTTCGTTTAAGAATTCGATTCGCGCGTCCTTTTGCACGAGGCTGAATTCGTTTATAAGTTGGTCCCTCATCAACAAATGCTGTTGAGACCTTCAATTCATCAATATCTGCACCTTCATTGTGCTCTGCATTTGCGATTGCAGAGTTGAGGATCTTGCCGACAATATGAGCAGCCTTCTTGTTGCTGAATCTCAGCAGATCCACTGCATTTTCTACAGGAAGGCCGCGAATCTGATCTACAACCAGACGTACCTTCTGTGCAGAAATTTTCGCATTTCTAAGTTTTGCAAAAGTTTCCATACTATTACTTGCTCGCCTTCTTGTCTGCCGTATGACCACGGTATGTACGGGTCAATGCAAATTCACCCAACTTGTGACCAACCATATTCTCATTGATCAATACAGGAACATGTTGACGCCCATTATGTATTGCAATAGTCAACCCGATCATCTCTGGCATAACCATTGATCTTCTCGACCATGTCTTGATAGGACGTCGATCTTTACTTTCAACCGCATTCTTCACCTTGGTGCGAAGATGCTCATCGATAAATGGACCTTTTTTAATTGAACGCGACACGTTGTAATCCTCGTCTCAGTTACTTCTTGTTACGACGACGGACAATATACTGGTCCGTCCTCTTGTTTGATCTTGTCTTGTAGCCCTTGGTTGGCATACCCCATGGTGAAACAGGATGACGACCACCAGAGGTTCTACCCTCACCACCACCATGCGGATGGTCAACCGGGTTCATCGCAACACCACGCACCGTTGGGCGAACACCACGCCAGCGAGTAGCGCCTGCCTTGCCAAGCTTTCTCAGTGAATGCTCACCATTACTCACTTCACCAATCGTTGCTCGACACTCCAGAGAAATCTTGCGCATCTCACCTGAACGAAGTCGCAAGGTGGCAAAAGCCCCCTCCTTTGCAACATACTGGGCAGAGGTGCCAGCAGAACGGGCAATCTGTGCGCCCTTTCCCGGCTTCAACTCAATACAGTGGATAGTTGTACCTAGCGGTATATCAAGTATCGCCATGGTATTTCCAACTTTGATCTCAGCACTACTTCCAGACATAAGTGCATCACCAGCACTAACACCTTTTGGTGCAATAATGTAACGACGCTCACCATCTGCATAAAGTACCAAAGCAATATTTGCAGTACGGTTAGGATCATATTCAAGACGTTCTACACGAGCAGGAATCCCATCCTTGTTACGCTTGAAATCAATTATGCGATAGCGCTGCTTGTGACCACCGCCACGATGACGAGTTGTAATTCGTCCATCATTGTTACGACCACCATTCTTTGCCTTTTTTGCAATCAAAGCTGCATGTGGTTTTCCCTTATGCAGTTCATGATTCACCACAGAGACAACAAAACGACGTCCTGGTGATGTTGGTTTTGATTTTACGATTGCCATTTTTCTACTATTCCTTCGAAACTAAACCTGAACGCTATTCAGCACCCATAAATTCGATTTCCTGCCCCTCACTGAGGGTTACAAAAGCCTTTTTCCAACTTGCACGTCGACCAAATTTAGCCCCCGCACGTTTAATCTTGCCCTTGACGTTACTGACAGTAACTCCATCAACCTTGACGTCAAACATCATCTCAACTGCCTGTTTGATCTCTGGTTTACTGGCATCCTTTACTACACGAAACACATACTGGTTGCGCATCTCAGCAGCCATAGCACTCTTCTCAGTAACATGAGGCGCCAGTACAATCTTCATTAATCTCTCTTGATTATTATTCATACCAGTGACTCCTCAATCTGTTTCAGTGCAGATTCAGTCATTAATACACTCCCATAGGAGACCAGACTAACTGGGTCCATTGCAGTCACATCCGTCACTCCGACATGAGGAATATTTCTTGCCGCAAGATACAAATTCTCATCCACCTCACCAGAGACGATTAGAACGTTATCCATACCAAACCCGTTCAATGCACTGCTCAGTGCCTTGGTTTTTGGTGTATCGATAGCAAGATCGGATACTACTGTCAGCCTATCCTGGCGAACCAACTCGGAAAGAATGGAACGCATCGCTGCACGGTACATCTTCTTGTTAACTTTCTGCTCATAGTTTCTTGGACGTGCAGCAAAAGTAACGCCACCACTTCTCCAAATTGGACTACGGCTGGTTCCCGCACGGGCACGCCCAGTTCCTTTCTGACGCCATGGCTTTGCGCCACCGCCCCTTACATCAGAACGATTTTTCTGTGCAACTGTACCCGCTCTGGCACCTGCAAGATACGCTGTAACCACCTGATGGATCAACGCCTCATTATAGTCTGCAGAAAAAGCAACATCAGAGACTGCTATCTTTGACTGATCCTTTCCTGCTGGAAAATCACGTACATTTAATTCCATGATTCTGACTCCTTATCCTTGGCTGGCAGACTTGACTGCATGACGGATGATCAGATCACCACCCTTTGCACCAGGAACTGCCCCCTTTATCAGGATTAAATTACGTTCGGCATCAACCCGAACAACTTCTAAATTCTGTGCTGTACGCTGAACATTACCCATATGGCCAGACATTTTCTTGCCCTTGAATACTCGTCCAGGGGTCTGACACTGACCAATTGAACCGTTAGAGCGGTGAGAAATAGAGTTACCATGAGTACTATCAAGACCACTAAAGTGATGGCGCTTGATACCACCCTGGAAACCAAATCCACGGTTTGTTCCAGTAACATCCACCTTCTGCCCAGCTTCAAAGATTGAACTCTCAACCTCTTTACCTGGCTCAAATTCTGCAACCTCTTCAGCGGTAAGACGGAACTCCCAGAGTCCACGTCCAGCCTCAACACCAGCCTTGGCATAGTGCCCAGCCATTGGTTTGGTTACTCGAGAAGCTCTACGGCTACCGGTGGTTACCTGTATTGCGCTGTACCCATCAGTCTCGTCACTCTTTACCTGAGTTACCCTGTTGGGCTCAACCTGGATAACGGTCACGGGAACAGATGCACCCTCTTCGGTGAACACCCGACTCATCCCGACTTTTCGACCTACTAGTCCGATTGACATCTTCAATTCCTCTACTTATCTAATACTTCAATCAAGAAAGCTTAATTTGCACATCTACACCAGCAGCAAGATCCAGCTTCATCAATGCATCTACAGTCTTATCTGTAGGATCAACGATATCCATCATTCGCTTATGTGTACGTAGCTCATACTGGTCGCGCGCGTCTTTATTGACATGCGGAGAGACCAAAATAGTAAAGCGCTCTTTTTTTGTCGGTAGCGGGATAGGTCCTATAACCTGTGCCCCGGTACGCTTTGCCGTCTGTGCGATTTCACGTGCTGATTGATCAATCAGACGATAATCGAACGCTTTAAGACGGATACGAATTCTCTGTCCAGCCATTATTATTACTCAGTCGTTAATAATTAAATAATTACTCAAAAATCTTCGAATTAATTCTGCTTATTCGATAATCTTTGAAACAACACCAGAACCTACAGTTCTGCCACCCTCACGGATTGCAAAACGTAGCC
>JACNFK010000016.1 GCA_014384675.1 Candidatus Thiopontia autotrophica
GCCCCTAAAAAGAAGGTAGCGGCCAAGAAGAAAAAGGCGGCTCCCAAGAAGAAGGTAGCGGCCAAGAAGAAAAAGGCAGCTCCCAAGAAGAAGGTAGCGGCCAAGAAGAAAAAGGCGGCTCCTAAGAAGAAGGTGGCGGCCAAGAAGAAAAAGGCAGCGAAGAAAAAAGCGAAACGGTAACGTTTCGGTAGCTGTCATTGCCACATACCCATACCATCACTGAAGGTGGTGGTATGGGTTCTATTCGTTAAGGAAGCTCTGATTAAGTCACTTCGTGACCCAATCAGATCTCCTTTACAAGTTATTCTATGGGGGAAGGGGTTATGGTTTAGTATGTTACAACAACACCTGTAGAGACCTTCCCCCAAACCCCCATCCCGTTAAGCTTTTTCAGAGGTTCCTTAAGAAGATGCCGTATTTTCTATTCAAGATGTTTCCTAGTCGTCAGGTTGAGGTAATTGAGCAACATGAGAAGTATCGTGACGCTCGTGATCGTGCCCGTGCGTTAAGAGAGGAGCTTGTGGTTGCGGATAATTATCAGGTCAAGATGATTCATGCTCCCAATGAGCATGCCGGGGCCAAGCTCTTAACTACAGAGCGAGAACCGATTCCATGGGGCGATGACTGATTAAAGTGTTTGCCAGATTTTTTTGAGTCGGTCTGCAGAGACCGGTTTTTTTGTCCCCAGCTCCTGGGCGAATATGGAGACCCTGTACTCCTCAAGTAGCCAGCGGTATTCAATGTGTTGACGGCTGTTTTCGTTGGTCTGTGAGGGGAGTGAGCCCCAGTTGATCAGCTTCTTTTCAAACGGATCCCATAACGGGGCAATTGATTGTTCCCATTTCCTGTCGCGTTGTGGGTTCTGCACAAGTTTCTCTAATCTTCTCTTTGAGGCCTCAAGATAACGTGGAATATGGTGGAGCCACTCTCTGGGGGTGGCAGATAAAAACCCTGGATAGACCAGTTTTTCGATATGTGATTTTATCCTTGAGTAGGTCATCAGATGAACAGGTGAGATGCTCCCTTTGAGTTGGCGCATCAATTCATGATCTCTTTTCAGGATATCTTGTACAAGTGCTGTGTTCTCTCTCAGGATATTTGGCACCAATTGAATAGCTTGTTGAGACCGTGTCTTGAACAGTTCACCGTTTGTTGGAATTTTCTTGTCGCCAAGAAAAAACGCCTCTCTTGCTGTTATCAGTTGTAACTCATAAAGTATGGATTTGCACTTTCCAAGCGCAAGATAGTGAAGACAGAGTTGCTGTTGGTCGACATCGTTTCTGATCATCTTATCCATGGCAGAACGCTGTTGCAGCAAGAACAGTTGAGAGATGCCATTGATGTTTTCTGCATGTGCCAGCTCTTCCGTCTCCAGCAGTTTCAGTGATATTCGGTTGTTGTCTGCAACCAGTGCTGGATATAGAGTCATGATGATGCCATGACGCTCCACCTCAACGGAGTCTGGGAGCTCGCCAAAATCCCACTTCTCTATTCTGTTACGCTCCAGTGGATATGGCTGGGGTGGGTTGTGGGCGGTAGCTGTTGCCGTCTTGCCAGGTTTGGTGACATGACCCTTATCACCATCTCCGCTTTTTAGCTGGCTTAAGGAGCGTCCAGTTTTATTGATTACTCCATCAGCTTGAATAACCTGGAAGCGCATTCTCAGATGGTTCGGAAGTGTTGTCTTTTTCCAGATATCTTTGGGTAGTGTTACCCCGGTAATTTTTCTTAATCTGGATGAGAGTTGTGGTCCAAGCGCCCCTTCTGATGGAGATAGTGATGGAATAACTGCATCAGCAAAATCTGGAGCAGGCACAAAATTCCGGCGCCACGTTTTCGGTAGTGCGCGAATCATGGCGATAACCCTCTCTCTTAGCAGTCCCGGCACCAGCCAATCAAACTGTTCAGGATTAAGTTGTTTGAGCATCTCAGCAGGGATAGTGAGGGTTACGCCATCCTCGGGGCTGTCTGGTTCAAAATGGTATGAGAGAGGAAGCCTGGTATGACCTATGGTTATATGGTCAGGGAATTGTTCTGCATCACTGGCTGATTCCGCCTTGTGTTGCATAAGGCTCTCTTGTGTTAGATGCAGCAGGTACGGCTCTCTCTTTTCAGCCTCTTTTCGCCACTTTTCGAATGTGGGAGTGCTATGTACCTTTGCCGGTATTCTCTCTTCATAGAACTGATAAAGCACCTCTTCATCCACCAGGATGTCCCGGCGACGTGATTTTGCCTCCAGTGACTCAATCTCTCCGATAAGTCCAAGGTTTTTTTTGAGGAATGTGCCACGAGTATGGAGTTCACCTTCAACAAGTGCCGAGCGAATAAAGATCTTTCTGCACTCTGCCGGATCGATAGGACCATAGTTGGTTTTCCGTCTTGCAACAATGGGGAGCCCATATATGGTCACTGTTTCAAAGGCCGCTACCTGGCCCCGTTTCTTCTCCCAGTGGGGTTCTGCATAACTTTTCTTAAGTATATGTTTGCCAATTCGTTCAATCCACTCAGGTTCAATCCGGGCAACGGTACGGGCGTAAAGTTGTGAGGTTTCAACCTTTTCTGCGGCTACCAGCCATTTCAGATGGCTCTTGAATTGGCTTGATCCTGGCCAGATGCGCATCTGAATCCCGCGAGGACCACTATAGAGATGTTTCTCACCACCCATTGCGATGTGGCTCAATAGCCCGGTCAATAGGGCACGATGCACCATCCCGTAGTCGGCTGGATGGTTGTTTTCAGTGAGCCCCATCTCCAGGGATATCTGCCTTAGCTGAGCATGTATCTCTCGCCACTCCCGCATTCTCATCCATGACA
The DNA here is from genome assembly GCA_014384675.1 of Candidatus Thiopontia autotrophica. NCBI lineage: Bacteria > Pseudomonadati > Pseudomonadota > Gammaproteobacteria > Candidatus Thiopontia > Candidatus Thiopontia autotrophica. The sequence goes on from JACNFK010000016.1 coordinate 2,815, forward strand.
GAAAGTTGGTCTTGCAAAGTTTTCTCAGCTGATTATTGGAGAGGGAGTTACGTTGTTGTTGAAAGAACTCCCAGAGATTAATAAAAAATAGAAAATCTGACTTCTCATCCTCAAACGGTTCATGTTTTTCATCTGCAGCCTGTTGAGCATCCAGAGGGCGTTCACGAGGGTCTTGAATGGTCAGAGCTGCAGCAATGATAAGAATCTCGCTCAGGCTACCTTCACGATCTGCCGCGAGCAGCATGCGTGCAATCTGCGGGTCAACCGGGAAGCGTGCAATCTTTCTTCCCAGCGGAGTGATTTGACTGTCTGTATCTACAGCTCCAAGTTCGTGTAAAGACCTGTACCCATCTCTAATCAGACGTAGATCAGGGGGGTCGATAAATGGAAATTGGTCTGGTTGACCCAGTCGCAGAGCGGCCATCTGAAGGATGACTGGTGCCAGGTGAGTACGCAGAATTTCAGCATCGGTAAAGGGCGGGCGTGTCTCAAAATCATCTTCACTATATAGGCGAATACAGATTCCATTGCTGACGCGTCCACAACGTCCCTTGCGTTGATCGGCCGCGGCCTGTGAGATCTTCTCAATAGGTAGTCTCTGAATGCCGCTACGATGGCTATAACGACTAATCCTGGCGCTTCCCGTGTCTATCACATAACGGACACCTGGAACAGTCAGGGATGTTTCAGCGACATTGGTTGATAAAATAATGCGACGGCTGGAGTGTGCGCTAAAGATACGGTTCTGTTCTTTGGCAGAGAGCCTGGAGAAGAGAGGGAGTATCTCTGTTTGAGAGATTTTGGAACGACTTAAAAACTCACTCGCCTCTCTTATCTCCCGCTCTCCACTAAAGAAAATCAGGATATCTCCAGGCCCCTCTCTGGAGAGCTCATTGATGGCCTCGAGGATGGCGCTGTTTTGCCGGTTGCTTCTGTCGCGACTTTTTTTGATTTCATTTTCATCCTCACCATCATCTCCAGGACGATAACGAACCTCAACCGGGTAGGTACGTCCTGAAACCTCAATAATCGGCGCATTCGAGAAATGTTTTGAGAAGCGCTGAGGATCTATGGTGGCAGAGGTTATGATCAGTTTCAGGTCGGGCCTTCTGGGGAGCAGTTGTCGCAGGTATCCAAGCAGGAAGTCGATATTGAGGCTTCGTTCATGTGCCTCATCAATAATTATGGTGTCGTACTGTTTGAGCAGAGGATCAGATTGAACTTCGGCGAGAAGAATTCCATCTGTCATCAGCTTTATGCGGCTGCGTTTGCTACTGTGATCACTGAATCTGATCTTGAACCCAACAAGCTCTCCAATATTGCTCTTTAGCTCCTCAGAGATACGGTTGGCTACTGCACGCGCAGCAATGCGCCGTGGCTGGGTATGTCCAATTCTCTGTCTCTCCCCTCGCCCAATAGAGAGACAGATCTTTGGGAGCTGTGTCGTCTTGCCTGATCCGGTTTCGCCGCAGAGGATAATAACCTGGTGTTTGTGGATAGCCTGGGCTATCTCTTCACGCCTCTGGTTTATAGGTAGTGAGGAGTCGAACTCGATTGGCAGAGGTGGCTCCACTACAGGGGGCACCATTATTTTTCTGTCAGAGTTACCGGTTCTGGCACATGAAGAGTTGAGGTTGGAAAGGCAATTTCGGCACCCTCATTCTCAATGATTCCGACAATCTGCAACAGTACATCCTGCTTGATTTCGTGGAAGCGTATCCAGTTTGTGGTTTTTGTGAAAGTGTAGATGAAAAAGTCGAGAGATGATGGGGCAAAGCTGTTGAAGTTGACGATCATGGTCTGGGTTGAGTCGATCTCTGGATGCTGCTCCAGCATGGTTTTAACTTTCTGGATAATGGAAGCCATTTTTGCGGCATCTTCATAACGGATGCCGATGGTCTCCTTTATTCTGCGATGTGACATGCGCTGAGGATTCTCAACACTTATGTTGGAGAAAGTGGCATTTGGAATATAGAGTGGGCGCTTGTCAAAGGTTCTAACCTTGGTTAAACGCCATCCTATCTTCTCTACTGTGCCCTCAATATTCTGATCTGGCGAGCGAATCCAGTCTCCGATTGCAAAGGGACGATCAAGATGAATCATCAGGCCACCAAACAGGTTTGCCAACAGGTCCTTGGCGGCAAAGCCGACTACTACACCACTAAGGCCCCCAAAAGCGAGAACACCAGAGATGCTGTATCCCAGGGTCTGTAGCATGACCAGTGTAGCGGTAATAAGTATAGAGCTGCGCAACAGCCTGCTGATTGAGTCGACCATAGTCTCATCAACCGTCTCCCCAGCACGTTTCTGACCCTCTATATAGGCTGATTGCCCCTCCTTTGAGAGGAGAAAAAGAAACCATGTCAATGCACTGATGACCCCAATGTCACGCAGTGGATCAATAGCCTCAAAAATAACAGCGGGGGCCTCATGTTGAGCAATCTTTGCGCTGAATGCAATTCCAGTAATCCATATCAGCATGCTTAGTGGGCGTCGTAGTGCCCTCAGAATGGCATCATCCCAGAGATTTTTGGTTTTGTTCTCGGCCTTTGTATGAAGTCGACTAAGGGTGACTCGTTGCATCAGATCAATGGTGAGTGCAACAAGAACAACAGCAAACACCTGAAATATCCAGTGTTGGTGTTCGATCATCGTGGATAGTGTATCAATCATGAGGATAGAGTATACCCCGTCAATTCAGTAAGGGTGGATATTGTATGGCGTCCTATGGAGTCGGGTACAGCGAGAGAGGAGAGGACAAAAATGGTGCGCGATGTAATTATAATGCACCATTGTGGCGCATTGCATGATATGTTTGTTGAGCCCCCTGTAGATAACTGGTTGAATATGTTGAGGTGGCACAGTAGTTGCTTTCTATGGTCCATTATATGTGGAATACATTATTTTTGAACAGCATTGCAGAAATTCTATCTGCAAAGTGACAGGAGACAAGTTGATATGAAAATGGTTACAGCAATCATCAAGCCATTCAAACTGGACGATGTACGAGAGGCTCTCTCTGAGATTGGAGTAAATGGAATAACGGTGACTGAGGTTAAAGGATTTGGTCGCCAGAAGGGGCATACAGAGCTCTATCGAGGTGCAGAGTATGTGGTTGACTTTCTGCCCAAGGTGAAGCTTGAGATTGCAATCAAGGCAGAGATGCTTGATCGGGTGATCGAGGCAATTCGGGATACAGCAAATACTGGAAAGATTGGAGATGGAAAGATATTTGTCTCTGCTCTGGAAGAGACCATTAGAATTCGTACCGGTGAGTCTGGCCCTGAAGCTGTGTAATAGAAAGGAAGCTAGAAATGTTAAAGATTTTTACAACTGTTATGGCCCTTATTCCTGGTGTCGCACTTGCTGAGGGGGCTACACTTGATGGTGGCAACACCTCATGGATACTGACATCCACAGCACTGGTACTATTCATGACCCTGCCGGGTCTGGCACTCTTCTATGGCGGCCTGGTTCGCTCCAAGAATGTGCTCTCTATTCTTATGCAGTGTTTTGCCATTGCTGGCATCTCCTCCATCCTCTGGTTGGTGGTTGGCTACAGCATCGCCTTCTCTGAGGGCAATGGTTTTGTTGGCGGGCTCTCTAACATCATGTTTGCGGGCATTCAGGAGGAGACTTTAAGTGGTGATATTCCCGAGTCTCTCTTTGCACTCTTTCAGATGACCTTCGCAGTCATTACCCCAGCGCTGATTGTTGGTGGTTTTGCAGAGCGTATGAAGTTCTCTGCGGTACTGCTCTTCTCGGCAATCTGGTTGCTGGTTGTCTACTCACCGATTACCCATTGGGTATGGGGTGGTGGCTGGCTGGGACAGATGGGACTGCTCGACTTTGCAGGTGGTACTGTGGTCCACATCACGGCTGGTGTTGCTGCACTGGTAGCGGCTATAGTGCTCGGCCCACGCAAGGGCTTTCCCACCACTGCAATGCCTCCACACAATATGACTATGACAGTAATGGGTGCAGGAATGCTCTGGGTTGGATGGTTTGGATTCAACGGCGGAAGTGCGTTGGCGGCAAATGGGGATGCAGCAATGGCGATGCTGGCAACCCATATATCGGCCGCCGCGGGCGCTATTACCTGGATGTTTTATGAGTGGAAAAAATTTGGTCAGCCAACTGCACTGGGTACGGTAACCGGTATTATTGCTGGTCTCGGCACCATTACCCCGGCATCTGGTTTTGTGGGACCGGCTGGTGCGCTGGTGATTGGTATTGTTGCCGGAGCGGTCTGCTTCAATGCGGTACTGGTAATCAAGCGGGTACTGAAAATTGATGATTCACTTGATGTATTCCCGATTCATGGAGTTGGTGGAATTATTGGCACTCTGATGGCAGGTATTTTTGCCTCCAGTCAGTTGGGGCTGTTCAGTGGTCAGGGCCTTGCCGAGGGCGTAACCATTGGCGGCCAGGTTTGGGTTCAGTTTATTGGTGTCGTTGCAACGGTTCTCTATACAGCAGTTGCAACCTGGGTCATCCTGAAGCTGGTTGGGATGATAACCGGTGGTCTTCGGGTCTCGGCAGATGAAGAGACAGAGGGGCTGGATATTGCCTCTCATGAGGAGCGTGGTTACGATCTCTGACCCTCTTTTTCCACTACCAAAACGGGGATGGTGTAAAATTGCACCATCCCTTTTTTCTTAATAGGTAATTGCATACGTAATAGTCGAAATCTCTTTCTCTCCTCAGAGGCTGCTTTTCCCCCTGTTTTAAGACCATTTTTCAGCGCCTGTCATAACTCGCTGCGCTCAAACACTGACAGGCTTCACTCTGAAAAACAGCCCGAAAACAGGGAGCAGCTAATTCGTCAAAAAGAGATTTCGACTATTACTAAATAGGCTATATACAGTTTAATGCTCAAAAAAGTTCTGATCAAAACCTTTGGTTGCCAGATGAATGACTATGACTCTGCCCGTATGGTGGAGTTGTTGGAGAAGTCTCATGGCTATGTACGTACGGAAACCCCGGAAGATGCTGATCTGCTACTTCTGAATACCTGCTCAGTGCGTGAAAAGGCACAAGAGAAGGTCTTTTCTCAGCTTGGCCAGTGGCGTCCACTTAAAGAGAGTCGTCCCGATGTTCTGATTGGTGTTGGAGGGTGTGTTGCCAGTCAGGAGGGTGATGCGATTCGCAAGCGAGCTCCCTTTGTGGATCTTGTGTTTGGTCCGCAGACACTGCACCGCCTACCGGAGATGGTGGATGCAGTTAGAGCAAAAGAGAGGGCGGTGGTTGATGTCTCTTTCCCGGAAATTGAGAAGTTTGATCGTCTGCCAGAGCCACAGGCCAATGGGGTAACGGCCTATGTGAGCATTATGGAGGGGTGTAGCAAGTACTGTACATTCTGTGTGGTCCCCTACACCCGAGGTGAGGAGGTGAGCCGTCCATTTGATGATGTTCTGGCGGAGGTGGCGGGACTACTTGCACAGGGGGTGCGGGAGATAACCCTGCTTGGGCAGAATGTAAACGCCTACCGCGGTGAGATGGAGGATGGCGAGATTGCCGATCTGGCTACTCTTATCCATTACCTGGATGCCATGGAGGGGCTGGGGCGTATTCGCTACACAACATCACATCCAATCGAGATGACTGCACCATTAATAGAGGCCTATGCAGAGGTGCCAACGCTGGTAAGTCATCTTCACCTGCCGGTGCAGAGTGGCTCTGACCATATTCTTGCGATGATGAAGCGAGGTCACTCTATTGACGAATATCGTGACACCATTCACAAGTTGCGTGAGATCAGGCCTGACCTTGGGCTATCCTCAGACTTTATTGTCGGTTTTCCCGGCGAGACCGAGGAGGATTTTATGGCAACCATGGATCTGATTGCAGAGTTGCGTTTTGATAGATCATTCAGCTTTATCTACAGTCCGCGTCCAGGAACCCCCGCCTCAGATCTGCCTGATGATGTTCCTCGCGAGATTAAACAGAAGAGATTGTCACGCCTCCAGGAGAGACTTAATCAGATTGCGATGGATATAAGCCGGGAGATGGTTGGTTCCACCCAGAGGGTATTGGTAGAGGGACCAGCAAGGAGAGGACCCGGTACTCAGGTGGCAGGACGTACCGAGAACAATCGTGTCGTAAATTTTGATGGCCCACTTACTCTGACAGGAGAGTTTGTTGATGTATTGATAACAGAGGCTCTGCCAAATTCTCTGCGCGGCCAGATGATGGAGACAAACTAGTGTCACCGATAGTACGTGAGGTTGTTTTTGAGGAGTTTGAGACAGAACGGATAGCCAATCTGTGTGGTGAGTCAGATAGACACCTTCGGCAGGTGGAGGCCAGTCTTGGGGTAGAGATAAATTATCGAGGAGAGCAGTTCAGGATTGTTGGAGATAAACGTTCTGTTGAGCTTGCAGTCAGGGTTGTGGAATCTCTCTATAACGAGGCTACAGAACATGAGATTTCTCCCGATGTTGTACACCTGTTGTTGCAAGAGGTGCAGCTGGATAATCGGGAGATGGAAGACGAGGAGAGTGCAGAGGCAGAACGTTCAATCCCCGAGGTGGTGATAAAGACTCGTAATCGGATAATTCGTCCTCGTGGTCCACGCCAACGCCGTTACATGCATCAGGTTGTTACCCAGGATCTTGTTTTCGGAATTGGTCCGGCAGGTACCGGTAAAAGTTATCTTGCCGTTGCCTGTGCAGTAGATGCGCTCCAGCGTGAGGAGGTGAGACGACTGGTCCTGGTTCGTCCAGCTGTCGAGGCGGGAGAGAAGTTGGGATTCCTGCCGGGAGATATGTCGGACAAGATAGACCCATATCTGCGCCCACTTTATGATGCTCTATATGAGATGTTAGGGTTTGAGCGGGTCACCAAGCTTATTGAGCGAAATGTGATTGAGGTTGCGCCGCTTGCATTTATGCGTGGGCGCACCCTGAGTGATGCATTCATTATTTTGGATGAGGCACAGAACACAACGATAGAGCAGATGAAGATGTTTTTGACCAGGATAGGTTTTGGATCTACTGCTGTGGTTACCGGTGATGTTACCCAGGTTGATCTGCCGCGTACAACCCAGTCTGGACTGCGCCATGTGACTGAGGTATTGAGGGATGTGGATGGGGTAGGGTTTACCTTTTTTCACTCCTTTGATGTGGTGCGGCATCCACTGGTACAGAAGATAGTTCGTGCCTACGAAGCAGAGCATGGCAGGACAGACAGTCGTGATTGATGTTGTTGTTCAGGTTGCGACAGAAGCTGAATATATTCCAACAGAGTCAGATCTGTCTCGCTGGGTAACAGTTGCAATAGATGAGATAGAGTCATCAGCCTCCGGTGAATTGACAGTTCGTATGGTCAATGAGGAGGAGAGCGCCGATCTAAATAGTCGTTATAGGGACAACTCTTATCCAACCAACGTCCTCTCTTTTCCCTTTGAGGCATCAGATAATCTGCCAATTGAGTTTCCATTGGGCGATCTTGTTATCTGTGCCTCAGTGGTTGAACAGGAGGCCATGGAGCAGGGCAAGGAGTTGGAGGCGCACTGGGCACATATGGTGATTCATGGCCTGTTGCATCTGCTGGGGATGGATCATATTGAATCTGCCAAGGCTGAGATAATGGAGGCCCATGAGATTGCGATTCTTGCGAAACTTGGTTTTCCAGATCCATATGCCTAAATCTCCACTTAGAAACATGCATGCTGCACAATCTAAGGAACCTTTGAACAAGCGTAATGGGATGGGGGTTTGGGGGAATGGCTCAGTAGGTGTTGTTGTAACATACTGAACTATAATCCTTCCCCCATAGGATAACTTGAGAGGGAGTTCTGATTGAGTCACGAAGTGACTTAATCAGAGCTTCCCTAAGATCTTTATAAGTATGGATTTGGGCTATGCGTAACCCTTTGATATTGATTATACTCACCACTCTAATCATAAAAAAATAGCACATGACCAAAGACCGACCTGGCATCGGTTCCAGACTCAAGGCTCTCTTCTCGGGGGGGCGTAGTGTGGAACCGGCAAACAAACAGCAGATTATTGAGGTTCTCAGAGCCGCCCACTGGAGGCAGATTCTCGACTCCGATAGTCTAACCATGCTGGAGGGGGCACTTCAGTTCTCGGAGATGCAAGTGCGGGATGTAATGATTCCACGAGCACAGATGGTGGTGGTGGAGCTTGAAGACTCTCCTGAGGAGTTTCTTCCAGTTATCATCAAGTCAGCCCACTCACGTTTTCCGGTTATTGGTGAGAGCCGTGATGAGGTGGTTGGAATTCTTCTGGCCAAAGATGTACTGCACTGGCGAGAGAAAGAGGGGGGCTTTAACCTTCGTGAAAACCTTCGCCCAGCTGTTTTCGTTCCTGAGAGCAAGCGACTTAATGTGCTGTTAAAAGAGTTCAGATCCAGTCGAAACCATATTGCCATAGTAGTAGATGAGTATGGCGGGGGCTCGGGCATGGCGACAATTGAGGATGTGCTTGAGCAGATTGTGGGGGATATTGAGGATGAGCACGACCTGGAAGAGGGGCTTATCCATCGTCACAGTGCAGTACGACATACAGTAAAGGCAGTAACAACCCTGGAAGAGTTTAATGAATATTTTTCCTCCTCAATTCTGGAGAAGAATGTAGATACAGTCGGAGGCCTGGTTATTCGTCATCTTGGATATATGCCGGTACGTGGTGAGAGTATTGAGATTGGCAGATTTAGATTCAAGGTGTTGCGTGCAGATAACCGCAGGATTCATCTATTGCAGGTCAACGTACTGCCGCAGAGTGGTATCAGGGAATTTACAGTTTCACAGAAGTGAGCAGGACCAAATCAAGAGGCGGAGCACTAATTGCGGGAGCGGTATTGCCTCTTGCGTTCGCACCATTTGGGCTCTACTGGATTGCGCCCCTCTCACTGGCTCTTATATTTTATATCTGGGGTGAATGTCGGAATCTGCGCTCTATAGTTATTGCCGGGTTCCTGTTTGGTATCGGCTTCTTTGGGGTGGGGGCAAGCTGGATACAGGTAAGTATTCAGCAGTTTGGCGGAGTTAATCTTCCTCTCTCCATTTTGATCACCGTACTGTTTGTCACAGCAATGGCACTTTTTACTGTTGTAGCTGGATGGTTGTTTTTCATTCTCGGCAGACGAGCTCTGCTTCTTCCAATTTTGTGGGTGCTGTTTGAGTGGATTCGTAGCACCATACTTGGTGGTTTCCCATGGTTACTGTTGGGGCATACAGCACCGGGAACCTTCTATTATGGGTTGGCACCACTGGTGGGAACATTGGGGGTATCACTCTTTATATCGATCGTTGCGGTTGTCTTGATGATGGCCATTAAGTATTCAAAAGGGCGGTTAGCAAATATAGCAATTCTCTCTGTTCTTTTATCTTTGGGCTGGGGAGCCGGTCAGCTTCAATGGGGAGAACCTTCAGGCAAGCAGATATCTGTGGCTCTGGTACAGGGTAATATCAAGCAGAGTGAGAAATGGTTGTCAGAAAACAGAGATAAGACACTGGAGCTCTATCGTCTTGCAACTGAACAGGCAGAGGAGGCGCGGCTTGTGGTGTGGCCAGAGACAGCTATACCCGCATTTCGTCATCAGATTGAGAAAAACTTTCTTGATCCACTTCGACAACAGCTGAAAAATGAGGGGAGTTCACTGTTAGCCGGGATACCGGTACGCAGTAGAGATGGTGGCGGATATCTGAACGGCATGATCATGCTTGGAGAGGAGCAGGGTGAATATTACAAACGCCATCTGGTTCCATTCGGAGAATATCTTCCCATGCGAGGTCTGCTTGGCCCTGTTCTTGATTTTATCAAGATCCCTCTGTCTGATTTCACTAGTGGTGGCGCAGAACAGCCCCCCCTTAATGTTGACGGGCATCAGCTATCAACCACAATCTGTTACGAGGTTGCTTACCCTGATCTGACATTCTCCAACCTTCCGGAGGCTGACCTGTTGGTGACAATAAGTAACGATGGCTGGTTTGGTGATTCGCTAGCCCCTTATCAGCATCTGCAGATTGCACGCATGCGTGCCCTGGAATCTGCACGGCCCATGTTAAGGACAACCAATACTGGAATTACCGCAGTAATTGATCATAACGGTATGGTGACCAGGCAGCTACCAAGGTCAGAACAAGGAGTTCTTAAGGCAGTAATTCAGCCCATGCGAGGCAACACTCCTTATATCTCATGGATGCATTAATCTTCCGAGACCAGCCAGTAACGATGCAGACATCCACTTATAAATCTGGTTTGGCTGTACAGACAACCGGGGCCACTTCAGTTTGATGGATTGCGTATTTTGAATACCGTTCCCTTGCACTGGGGACATTCTGGAATAACTGATGTCTTATCAATCTTGATGGTTTTCCCGCACTGCACACACTCCAGTTTGCCCATCCCTACGACCTCACCGCTATGGTAGTTTTGAGCATGACGTGCTGCTGCATCCAGACGGGTTAGTGCAATCTGGGTGGGGTCTGCAATTTGGGCAAATAGATCTTTGAGTCTATCCTCTATCAATGTCTCTTCCATATGGAACCAGCGCCCCAGGTCTTCACCAGTCTCCGCCAGATAACTTCCTGCCGCCTCCAGATCTCTCTCCAGGTACTCTCCTATCTGTTCAACCTCTTCCCTGGTTAGTTCGTCAAGATCAGATATCTTCTCTTTTGCATCATCAATTAACTGTTTTAGCGATGGCAGATGTTCCCTGTTTTCGTTGATTGCATCCTGAAGATGGTCTCGCATGGTGTGGTAGAGCTGGATAAGTCGAGATTCTTTGTTTGAGGGCATGAGGTATTCCTGAATCAGTAGTTTTGGTATCTATATCGTAGCACTATTTGCCGGTTTTTTTCGATTCAGGAGGTGGAGTGGGGTAACATTACCGCTTTCGAAAACATTGAATAAGAGTGATGGAAAGAGGATTCATGGAAGAGCAGTATCACCCGCAGGAGATTGAGCTGGAGGCACAGCAGTTCTGGGAGAAAACTCAGACCTTTAGGGCGGATGAGAATCCTGTAAAGGAGAAGTTTTACTGTCTTTCAATGTTCCCCTATCCTAGTGGCAAGCTCCATATGGGGCATGTACGTAACTACACTATTGGTGATGTGATCTCCCGATATCAGCGGATGCAGGGCAAGAGCGTGTTGCAGCCAATGGGTTGGGATGCTTTCGGCCTTCCTGCCGAGAATGCAGCAATTAAGAACAAGGTCGCTCCTGCCGAGTGGACCTATCAGAATATGGATGAGATGCGCGGACAGTTGCAGCGTCTCGGTTATGGTTATGACTGGTCCAGGGAGATCGCCACCTGCCGTCCGGAGTACTATCGTTGGGAGCAGTGGATGTTTACCCGCCTTATGGAAAAAGGGTTGGTGTACAAGAAGAATGCAGTAGTGAATTGGGATCCGGTTGATCAGACTGTGCTGGCAAATGAGCAGGTAATTGATGGTAGAGGATGGCGCTCCGGGGCAGTGGTGGAGCGCAGAGAGATTCCGCAGTGGTTCATGAAGATAACGGATTACGGTGATGAGTTGCTGGATGGCCTGGACAATCTTGAGGGGTGGCCAGAGGCAGTGAGAACAATGCAGGCTAACTGGATTGGTCGTTCCGAGGGGCTAGAGCTCCAGTTTGGGTCGGCAGGTGAGCCACTTACTGTATTCACCACTCGCCCTGACACCTTGATGGGGGTCACCTATGTGGCTGTCGCAGCTGAGCACCAACTAGCTGTTCAGGCAGCAGAGAACAGCCCGCAACTACAACAGTTTCTGGATGAGTGCAGCAAGATGGAGACATCCGAGGCTGCAATGGAGACTATGGAGAAAAAGGGTATGGCTCTTGGGGTGACTGTATCCCATCCTGTTACAGGTGATTCTATTCCGGTCTGGGTCGCCAACTTTGTACTGATGAGTTATGGCACAGGTGCTGTTATGGCTGTTCCTGCACATGACCAGAGGGATTGGGAGTTTGCCACTAAATACGGTATTGAGATCAAGCCGGTTATTAGACCGGCTGATGAGGATGGGTCTGATGTGTCAGAGTCGGCATATACAGACAAGGGAGAACTCTATAACTCAGATCAGTTTGATGGCCTTGATTTTACTGGGGCACTGAATGCTATTGCCGATTATGTTGAGGCTGCAGGGAAGGGGCAGAGAAAGGTAAATTATCGTCTGCGCGACTGGGGGGTTTCTCGTCAGCGTTACTGGGGATGTCCGATTCCTGTCGTGAACTGTAAAACCTGTGGGGCGGTGGCTGTACCCGAAGAGCAGTTGCCAGTGGTGTTGCCTGAGGACGTGAGGTTTGATGGTATCGGCTCGCCTATCAAAAAGATGCCGGAGTTTTATGAGACCACCTGTCCCAAGTGTGGTGGTGCGGCAGAGCGAGAGACCGATACCTTTGACACCTTTATGGAGTCATCCTGGTACTACGCCCGTTACAGTTGTCGCGACCAGAATGAGAAGATGCTCGATTCCAGAGTGGATTACTGGGTACCGGTAGATCAATATGTTGGGGGTGTAGAGCATGCTATCCTCCATCTGCTCTATTCTCGCTTCTACCATAAGCTGTTGCGTGATGAGGGCCTGCTACACTCTGATGAACCCTTCAAGAACCTCCTGACTCAGGGGATGGTTTTGAAGGATGGGGCAAAGATGTCCAAATCCAGGGGCAACACGGTTGATCCGCAAGGCCTGATTGACCGTTATGGTGCAGATACCGTGCGCCTCTTTATCATGTTTGCAGCACCACCAGAGCAGTCGCTTGAGTGGTCTGACTCGGGTGTTGAAGGTGCTTACCGTTTTCTGAAAAGAGTGTGGAAGCTTGTCTATGCGCACGTCAAGGCTGGTGTCTGCAGTGGAGTTGAGACGTTGCAGGGCAATCAGAATTTGACCAAAGAGCAAAAAGATATGCGTCATGCAGTTCACCATACGATTCAGAAGGTGGGGGATGATATTGGTAGGCGTATGATATTCAATACAGCTATAGCGGCAGTTATGGAGTTGACTAATCAGATTGGCAGATACAACGATAAATCTGAACAGGGCAGACTGGTGATGCAGGAGGCGCTTGAGTCCGTGGCCCTGTTGCTCTCCCCAATGGTTCCTCATATCTCCCACAAGCTGTGGAGTGCTCTGGGGCACGATGGTGCAGCGGTAAATGTTGCCTGGCCAGAATATGATCAGCGCGCCATGGTAAAGGATAGTATTCAGATGGTGGTTCAGGTTAACGGAAAGCTGAGGGCGAAGCTGGAAGTTGCGGTTGATACCAGCAAGGATGAGATAGAGAGGATGGCGGTCGAGGACGAGAATGTAGTCCGTTTTACCGAAGGAAAAGAGGTAATTAAGATTATAGTGGTGCCGGGGAAGTTGGTTAATCTTGTGGTAAAGTGAATATGATGAGATCGATAAAGAGAATTCTGCTCCCAACGCTGTTGACCCTGCTTGTGTTGCAGGGGTGTGGCTTTCATCTGCGTGGTGCAGTGATTCTGCCGGATGAGATGGAGGCAACCTGGGTTGATGGTTCCGGGGTCTCTGTAGAGTTGGTCCGCTCTGTCAGAGAGGGGGTTCGCCGCACCAATGGCGGGGTTGTCTCTGGTGAGTCAGATGCAACTGCGATCCTGGAGTTGAGCAATGAGACATTTTCTCGTCGTGTCGCAACGGTTGACAGCAGTACCGGCAAGGTAAGTGAGTATGCACTTGACTATCAGGTTGACTGGAAGCTTAGATCGGTAGATGGAGCGTTGCTTGATCAAGGCCATCTTAAGCAGAAAGAGAGTTACAAATATAGTGGTACAGAGGTGCTTGGGAAAGAGCAGGAGGAGAAGTATCTGCGCGAGGTTATGATTCGTGAAGCGGTTCGTGATCTGTTGCGCGCACTGCGTCGCCGATGAAGGTCAAACCGGAATCACTTGCAAACCACCTGAAGGGAAAAACTGCTCCAATTTATCTGTTGAGTGGTGATGAGCCGCTGCTGTTACAGGAGGCAGCAGACCAGGTGCGCTCAGCACTTAAGAGGGAGGGTTATGAGGAGCGTATAGTTCTTGTAGCAACCAGGGAATTCAATTGGAGCGAGTTGGCCAGAGAGGGAAATGAGCTGTCGCTCTTTGCAGAGAGAAAGGTTGTTGATCTGCGCCTCCCAACCGGAAAACCTGGCAGGGATGGCGGCAAAGCTCTGGTTGAGTGGTGTGAGAATCCCCCTGAAGACAAGGTGCTGCTTATCGTATCCAGCAAGCTTGATAAGGCATCACAAAAAACCAAATGGTTCAAAACAGTTGAAAGTGCCGGTGTCACTGTGCAGATATGGCCGGTTGAGGCAGAACAGATGGCACAGTGGGTTGCAGACAGAATGGAGAGCATGGGGTTAAGGACAACTCCGGGCGTGGCGGCGATTGTGGCAGAACGGGCAGAGGGCAATCTGTTGGCGGCAGTTCAGGAGCTTGAGAAGCTGGTGCTGTTTGTGGAACCAGATACAGCAGTTGATGAAGAGACCGCGAATAGAGTGGTGTCAGAAAGCTCAAGTTTTAATGCCTTTAAACTTGCAGATGCTGTGCTGGAGGGTAATAGAGCAAGAGCGCTGCGTATTCTGCATGGATTAAAAGGTGAAGGGGTCGCGATTCAGGTGGTGCACTGGTCTGTGGCACGAGACTTTCGTGACCTCGCCGCAATGGGAATAGAGCGTAATCCATCAGCCTACAAGCCGTTGGAGTACAATCCCATGTGGTGGAAAAAGCAGCCTCTTTTGATGGCTGCACTGAACCGTATAGGTGTCCCTAAAATCACTCCTCTTGTTCGTCAGCTTGGCCTTATTGACAGAGCTGGCAAAGGGATGATGGACGGTGACCCCTGGAGTGGTATGGAGGATTTTGTGGTTCGTGCCACTGTAGCTTAGACAGGAAACAGATATGGATATTCAAAAGTATATGCAGGAGGTGGGGGAGCGTGCGCGCAGTGCCTCACGCGCCATGGCCAGAGCTGAAACAACATCAAAAAATATGGCGTTGGAGGCAACGGCTGATCTTCTGGAGCACTCTATGGAGCAGCTGCTGGGGGAAAACCGGAAGGATATGGATGCTGGTCGGGAAAGAGGGCTGGATGAGGCTCTACTGGACAGGCTTGAACTGAATGAAGAGCGTGTACATGGTATGGCAGAGGGGTTGCGCCAGATTGCGACACTGCCAGACCCTGTTGGTGAGATTACAGACCTTAACTATCGTCCTTCCGGAATTCAGGTTGGCAAAATGCGTGTACCACTTGGGGTGATCGGGATCATTTATGAGTCCCGTCCCAATGTAACTGCAGATGCAGCAGCCCTCTGCCTGAAGTCAGGTAATGCAGCTATTTTGCGGGGTGGATCTGAGGCGTTTCACTCCAATCAGGCAATTGCTGCTCTTATTCATCAAGGGCTATCTGAGGCAGGTCTGCCAGCAGATGCGGTACAGGTTGTTGAGACAGCAGATCGCGAGGCGGTTGGTGAGCTGATCACCATGAGCAGCTATGTTGATGTCATCATTCCTAGAGGAGGCAAGGGGTTAATAGAGAGAATCAGTGAGGATGCAAGAATTCCAGTGATTAAACATCTTCATGGGATCTGTCATGTTTACATTGATGGTGATGCAGATCAGTCGAAAGCGATTGATATTGCATTCAATGCCAAAACCCACCGTTATGGTGTATGCAACGCAATGGAGACACTGCTGGTAGCGAAGGATGTTGCTTCTCAGTGTCTGCCGCCATTGGCGAAACGTTATCAGGATAAGGGGGTTGAGTTACGTGGTTGTGAGGCTACCCAAAAGATTTTGCCTGGCATTGTTGCAGCAACTGATGAGGATTGGGATGAAGAGTACCTGGCTCCGGTTCTCTCCATTCGTGTAGTTTCTGGGTTGAACGGAGCGATGGATCATATTCATCAGCACAGCTCTGGCCATACTGAGTCTATAGTGACTGAGAGTTACAGTCGTGCGCGGCGCTTTATGGCAGAGGTGGATTCAAGCTCGGTCATGGTCAATGCGTCAACCCGTTTTGCAGATGGCTTTGAGTATGGTCTGGGTGCAGAGATTGGCATCAGTACGGACAAGATTCATGTGCGTGGTCCAGTTGGACTTGAGGGCCTTACCTCGCAGAAATTTATTGTGCTGGGGGATGGACATATTCGTAAATAACCACCAAAGATGAAGCCAATAGGTATTTTCGGTGGAACCTTCGACCCCGTCCATTTTGGACATCTTCGTCCTGCACTGGAGGTGTGTGAGGGGCTGGATATGGATCAGGTACGTTTTGTTCCCAGCAGATTTCCGGTACATCGTGGTCAACCAATAGCTCCGCTGAATGATCGTATTAGATGGCTACAGATAGCCATTAATGAGTTCCCACAATTTGAGGTTGATCTGCGTGAGGTAGAGAGGGATGAGCCATCATGGATGGTGGTCACCCTTGAATCAATGGCCAGAGAGTTTCCGGATAGACCACTATGCCTGATTATGGGAATGGATGCATTTTCAAAAATTGGTGGTTGGCACCGTTGGAAAGAGCTATTTCAATACGCACACATTGTGGTAACCCACAGGCCTGGATTTGAATATCCTGAAGGTGAAGAGTTTGATGCACTATTAAACGAGCGTGAGGCTGGGCAGATAGAAGAGCTGCACTGTCTGGCGGCAGATGGTGGAGGGAAAGTTATCTTTTTTCCTGTAACTCCTCTGGAGATATCATCAACCGGGATTAGAGAGATTGTAAGGGATGGAGGTGATTCTGGTTTGATGGTGCCTGAAGCAATAAGAGATGAAATAAACAGCTGTTATAGAAAAAATTGAATAGAGGACTAGAGTAGAAATGTTAATTGATGATCTGGAGCAGCTTGCAATTAATGCACTGGAAGAGCTAAAAGGAAACGATATATCAGTTATGGATATATCCGAGATGACAGATGTAACCAATCGGCTGATTATTGCCAGTGGAACCTCCAATAGACACGTCCGTTCTCTGGCGGAGAATGTGGTGGTAGAGGCAAAGAGAGCAGGGGTTCTTCCTCTTGGTAGAGAGGGAGAGGGTTCAGGCGAGTGGGTATTGATTGATCTGGGCGATATTGTGGTGCATGTAATGCTCCCTGAAACCAGAGACTATTATAATCTGGAGAAATTCTGGACAGACTTCAAGCGGGAGGAGGGGTGAAAATCACCCTGATTGCTGTTGGGCGCAAGATGCCAGGATGGGTTGAGGAGGGGTTTTCAGAGTATGCTCGCCGCATGCCAAGAGAGTGCAGTTTAAGTTTGGTGGAAGTTGAGGCAGAAAAGCGAGGGCGTAGTAGCTCTCCAGCAAGGTGGATGGAGAGCGAGGGCAAGAGAATTATCTCGGCACTTCCCAAGGGAGATATGGTTGTTGCACTGGATGTAAAGGGGGTCTCATGGTCAACAGAGAAGCTCTCATCAAGTTTGGGCAAGTGGATGCAGAGTGGTGTTGGGGTATCTCTTCTGGTTGGTGGCCCAGATGGCCTTTCACAAGATTGTCTGCAGCGGGCACAGCAGCAATGGTCACTCTCCAAACTTACACTTCCTCATCCGTTAGTCAGGGTTGTGGTTGCGGAGCAGCTGTACAGAGCGTGGACAATTTTGAATAATCACCCTTATCATCGTTCATAAAACTGATTATTCATAAAACAAAATCAGGGAGGATGATTTGGTCACAAAATGACTTAATCAAAGCTTCCTTGGGTTAAAATCTAGCCTAACTATGTCTATCTCAAGAGTGAGCAATTTGTGAGTACAGAAATCCTTATTAATGTAACGCCACGAGAGACTCGTTCTGCAATGGTTGAGAATGGGGTTCTGCAGGAGATCTATATTGAGCGCAGAGACCACCTGAGTATCGTTGGCAACATATACAAGGGCAAGGTGAGCCGGGTATTGCCGGGCATGCAGGCTGCTTTTGTGGATGTTGGGCTGGAACGGGCAGCTTTTTTACATGCATCTGATATCCGCCCCAAAGAGGTGAGCGAGGAGATTGAGTGTGATCATGAGCCTGATCAGATTACTGATCTGATATCAGATGGTCAGGAGCTTATGGTGCAGGTGGTCAAGGATCCATTGGGTACCAAGGGTGCTCGCCTAACCATGCAGATATCTATTCCATCCCGTTATCTTGTATTTCTACCGGCAGTTCAGTGTGTGGGAGTATCACAGAGAATTGAGGAGGAGGGGGAGAGAGAGCGTCTACGGGCGATGATTCAAAAAGCGGTGATTGCTGGTGGTTATGGAGGTTTTATTGTTCGTACGGCAGGGGAGGGTGTTCCCGAGGATGATCTGCTACATGAGGCCAAGTTGCTGTACAAGATATGGGAGTCTGTCCAGGAGATAAACAGAACCGCCAAGGCGCGTACGCTCATCCATAGCGACCTGCCACTGGAGCAGAGAATCATTCGTGACCAGTTAAAGGATACGATAGAGCATGTCAGAATTGATTCTAGACAGGCTTTTGAGAGATGCACGAAATTTGCGGCACAGTTTAATCCGGAGTTGGCATCCCGGGTTGAGTACTACCCCGGAGAGTGTCCAATTTTTGATCTCTATTCTGTCGAGGACGAGATCCAGAAGGCGCTGCAGCGTAAAGTGCCACTAAAGTCCGGGGGGTACCTGATCATTGATCAGACCGAGGCGATGACCACAATTGATGTCAACACTGGCTCATTTGTAGGGCACCATAATCTGGAAGAGACAATTTTCAAAACCAACCTTGAGGCAACGCAGACCATTGCGCGTCAGCTGAGGTTGAGAAACCTTGGGGGGATTATTATTCTTGATCTGATTGATATGGAGGATGAGCAGCATCGGCAGCAAGTTATGCGCTCACTTCAGAAGTATCTTGATCTGGACCATGCAAAAACTCACATCAGCCAGGTCTCTTCACTGGGACTGGTTGAGATGACCCGCAAGCGAACACGTGAGAGTCTGGAGCATGTGCTCTGTGAAGATTGTCCAACCTGTGGAGGCAGGGGGCACATCAAGACAGCAGAGACGGTCTGTTATGAGATCTTCCGTGAGATTATCAGGGAGTCTCGTCAATATGATGACTCCAAAGAATTTCTGGTGCTTGCAGCACAGGAGATTACAGATCTGTTGTTTGATGAGGAGTCGGCAAGTCTGGCAGAGCTTGAGGAGTTTATCGGCAAGCCGGTTCGTCTTCAGGTGGAGACCTACTATACACCGGAACAATTTGATGTGGTTCCAGTCTGATTGCCCGATCTGGTGACAAAGTTGATGCAATTTATTCGCAGCCTCTGGGGGACATTCTGGATTCTTGCAGCTACAGTTTTGGTTACAGCAGCACTGCTGACGGTGTTGATGCGCACGGTGTTACCAGGTACCGGTCTCTTTCATGATGATCTGGAGTCATGGATTGAGGCAGAGATTGGGGTCCCGCTATCTATAGAGGATATATCACTTTCTCTGGATGGTCGCATGCTGGATATTTCTGTCCACCACGTTATTTTGTTTGATCCGGAATCGGGAAAACCACAAATATCCTTTAAGAGTGGAGGGATCAGGGTTGATCTGCTCTCCTCATTTGGATTTGGTGAGGTTGTGACCTCAGTGTTATCAATTGAACGTCCAAAACTGTCAGTTGTTCACCATGAGGATGGCAGTCTGACTGTTGATGGGTTTGGTGGTGATGGTGACGGAGAGGTTGAGAACCTCTCTTCATCATCTATTGGTTGGTTGTTAAGTCAGCCATCGGTAGTAGTTGAGGATGCAGAGATCCTGATTACAGAAAAACGTTTTGTAAATATGCAGTGGCATCTTTCTGATGTTGATCTTGCACTCGTAAGTTCAGGTTATCGTCATCAGGCAACAGGCAGTGTGATATTTGGGGAACAGCCATCAAGTCCAGTCAAGCTTGATCTGGAGTGGTTTGGAGATCTGTTCACTCCGCAAGGATGGGATGGTCAGATGCATCTTCAGGGAGACAGTATCGAGCTTGCCGGTTTGATTGGGAGTAAGGAAACCCCGTGGCTCTCATTGGTACAAGGTAGTTCAGATATTGAGTGGTGGGGTGAGTGGCTTTCCGGGCGCCTAGAGAAGGGACGTGCAACTTTTGACAGAGATGATGCCTTTATAGAGTCACCAGGTCTTGCGGGTGGTGAGTTCTTCTGGAAAAAACAGCAAGACCAGGAGTGGCGACTACAGATGGATAGTCTGGTGTGGGGAGGGGAAGAGGATAGTAAGCGCAAAAATCACCCTGCCTCAGCACTGATTGAGCGAAAAATAGATGAGTCTGGCAATGATGTCTTGATGGGGGCGATTGACCGAGTTCATCTGGTCTCTTCACCAACGCTCTCTGGTCTCTATGCAACATTTACAAGTGGTGAATATGGGGTGCTGGCATCTGGTGATCTGCAACAGATTAAATTCAGATCATATCCAGATAGTGCTGGATTGATGAGCGGTATTGAGGCGCAGATGGATCTTGCCCAGATCTCCATTCATGGATTGAAGAGTGTTGATGGATATTCTGTTTCCGGAATAAATGGTCAGCTACAGGTGAATGGGCAAGAGGGGATATTTTCTCCTGCGCCAGGGAGTGTGTTATTGGAGCTGGATGGTATTTATACGGATCCAGTTAAGCTGGATCTGCATCAGAGCAAGATTGCATGGCAGCAGCTCAAGGAGGGCGTGCTGCTTTCATCGAAATCATTACAAGCATCTTTTGGTGCACTGCGTGCCAATGGTAGAGCAGAGATTTTGATGCCGGCAGGGGGAGGGTCTCCAATACTTGATCTTCAGGCTCGGGTTAAGGCGGATCGGGTGTCTGATTTAATGGCTCAGTTACCAGAGCAGAAAATGAGCCCACGCCTGGTGAGGTGGCTGAAGAACGGGTTGTTATCAGGTGAGCTCAAAGAGGGTACATTTCTTCTTAAAGGAGCGCTGGATAGTTTTCCCTATGCGCAGGGTGGTGGTCAATTCAGGACAGAGCTACAGATTCATGACCTTGACCTCAACTACACTGATGGGTGGCCCATCGTAACCAACGGTAAGGCTCTATTGAGCTTTGATAGTGAGTCTCTACAGGTGAAGATAGATGGTGGCAAGATTGATGGTCTTCCTCTGAACAGGCTCACATTAGAGACCAAAAAGTTGGGTAAAAGCCCTCTGAAAATTTATGGACAGATTGTAAGTGATAGTAAGAAACTGATCCATGCACTTGGCAGTACTCCATTAAAAAGGAAATCTAAACGTATAACCTCTATTGCCTCTCTGGAGGGAGATGCGATCCTTAACCTTAAGATTGAGGTGCCAATAGGTGTCAATGTTCCAGTACAGGCAAATGGGTTTGTGGAACTCCATAATAATAGGTTAGTGGCCGAGGGGATGAATATTAGCGTTAATGAACTTCATGGGAATATTGAATTTGATAATGATGGAGTATCCATTGAGCATGCCAAAGGAGAGTTCCTGGAATCCCCGCTGCTGATTACTGCGTTTAGCTCTGGTGATGATAGACAGAGTGAGTTGGTTATTAATGTGGAGGGAGAGTTACAAAAGAGGAGTGTGGAGCAGTGGTTGAACGAGGGGTGGGAAATCAATATATCTCCATTTGTTGGTGATGAAGGTGACAGCCCAACCTCAATGGTTCACTGGGGTGGACGTATTAAAATCGGGATATATGAAAATAGTAGTGGCATTGATGATAAAACGGTAGGTATTGATCTGCACTCAGATCTTAAAAATATAGCCCTGAGTCTGCCGACACCACTTGCTAAAAGTCTGAATGAGAGTTGGCCTACTACACTCTCTCTGAAATTTGACAATGGAGATCTACAGAACCTGGATCTATTGAGCCCTGACCATGCCAAGGTACAGTTTGAATACATTAAAGAGAGTGATGAGTGGAGTGGAGTGGTTCTGCTTGGTGATCTAGAGAGTGGTGATGTAATAGGTGATGGTGAACGTGGTCTATATGTTCAAGGCAGGGTCAATCAGTTAAATCTGGGAGAGTGGATCAAGCTGCAGAAAGAGATAATGGGTGGTGAAAGAGATGAGTTTGACCATTCCAGATTTAATCTACAGAGAGTGGCGATTGATGCCGTTGAGGCCGATCTGTTTGGCCTGCGTCTTGATAATCTTGCAATGATGGCTAATCCCCACCAGGACGGGTATTGGGGTGTTGGCCTAAGTAGCGATCAACTGCAGGGAAAGGCCAAAGTGCCGGTTAGTGAGGAAGATCCGATGATCGTTATCATGGATCGTATATGGTTGGGAACAGAGGATGGGGTAGAAGATAAAGAGAGAGACGGTGAGTATCTGAATGTAGATACTGATCTTGATCTTTCATTGGTTCCTGTCATGAGTGTAGTAAGCCAGGACACCAGGATTAACGGTATAGATTTAGGAGAGCTGAACCTGCAGACCAGAAGCACAGATAATGGCATATTTTTTGATGATGTAACTCTTGATTCAGAGGTTATGAAGGTTTCTGCACAGGGGGGGTGGCTGCAACGGTCAGGGTCATCACTGTCCAGATTCAATATTCACATAACGGGCGATCAGCTTGGAGAGATGCTTACCCTGTTTGGATATCAGGGTGATATAGATAAGGGGCAGACATCGGTCCAGATCAAGGCTGAGTGGCCAGGAAATCCGGCAGATTTATCTCTTGGTAAGATGGATGGGAATCTGGATATTTCAGTTGGAAAAGGTCATCTCAGGGATGTAGATAACAGTGTCGGCAGAGTGTTTGGGTTGCTGGGCATCCATACCTTGACTCGTCGCCTGTCACTGGATTTTTCTGATATTACAGATAAGGGAATGCCATTTGATATCATCGAAGGATCCTTTGAGCTTAAGAATGGCCACGCACATACACGACCTGAGATGAAGATTGATGGCCCTACATCAACTATAAGGATTGCTGGCAGAACAGGTATTGTGGCCCAGGATTATGACCAGATTGTATCGGTAAGCCCAAAGGTATCAGAGACGCTACCGGCAACAGGAGCACTGGTTGGCGGACCTGCGGGGGCAGCAGTTGGCGGGGTTGTGTTGCTTTATCAGAAGTTATTCAAGAAAGAGGGACTTATAACAACACGCTACACCCTGACAGGAAGTTGGGACGATCCAAAACTTGAACCTATAAAAAAGAAAAAAGCCATTCCTCCAGTGAGTGAGCCGTTTTTTCCATGACTGAAAATGGAGTTTCAGAGATGAATAGAGTGCAGTTAGCCACGGACCTGCTGCTTGATCCGGGCGAGATATCGCAAGACGTGATCGATAATACACTACACCATATTATGGGAAGAGAGATGGATTATGCTGATCTCTATTTCCAGCAGAGCCACCATGAATTCTGGTCGCTTGAGGATGGTGTGGTACGTGATGGAAGTTATGATATTGATTCTGGTGTCGGGGTTAGGGCAATCCATGGAGAGAAAACCGGGTTTGCCTATTCTGACGAGATTAGTGCCAAGGCTCTGATGCAGGCTGCTGAATCTGCACGAATCATTTCCAGAAGTGGCAGTAGTGGGAAAACAAAAGTAGCTGGTATTTCTGTAGGTGGTAAGGAGAGACAATCTCTTTATCTTCCAGTTAACCCACTGTTGTCAGTGACTGCAGCAGAGAAGGTTGAGTTGCTTCAGCACCTTGATAGATGGGCACGTATGGCAGATCCACGGGTCATCCAGGTTATGGCTAGTGTAGCCAGTAGCTACGATGTGATTATGGTTGCAGGTAGTGATGGCACCTTTGCTGCAGATGTGCGTCCACTGGTGCGACTTAATGTGTCTGTGATTGTGGAACAGGATGGGCGCAGGGAAAATGGCTCTTCCGGGTTTGGGGGGCGTTCTGATTTCTCACTATTGATGAATTCTGATGACGCAAAACATAGTGCCAGGGAGGCTGTAAGGCAGGCACTGGTAAGCCTTGAGGCAGAGGATGCACCAGCTGGAGCAATGGAGGTAGTGTTGGGAAATGGATGGCCAGGGGTATTGTTGCACGAGGCGGTTGGCCATGGCCTGGAGGGGGACTTTAATCGCAAGGGGACATCGACATTTTCCGGCAGATTGGGCGAGCAGGTTGCCAGCCCGCTATGTACTGTAGTGGATAATGGAACTATGGAGGGGAGGCGAGGATCTCTCAATATTGATGATGAAGGGACAGATACAGAGAATAATGTACTGATTGAGAATGGGGTTCTTAAAGGGTATATGCAGGATAAGACCAACGGCCGTTTAATGGGAGTATCCTCGACAGGAAATGGACGCAGAGAGTCATATGCCCATCTGCCGATGCCTAGAATGACAAACACCTATATGCTGCCAGGCGAACAAGATCCACAGGAGATTATTGAATCGGTGAAGCATGGGATCTATGCGGTCAACTTTGGTGGAGGTCAGGTTGATATAACCTCAGGAAAATTTGTATTTTCTGCCAATGAGGCATATCTGATTGAGAATGGTGTTGTAAAGCACCCACTTCGTGGAGTAACCCTGATAGGGAATGGACCAGAGGTGATGTCAAGGATAACCATGGTGGGTAGTGATCTGGAGCTGGACCGTGGAGTGGGGGTTTGTGGTAAAGATGGCCAGAGTGTTCCTGTGGGGGTTGGTCAACCCACCCTGAAAATCAGCGAACTGACTGTTGGGGGTACTGAGGTATGATCGGCACCGAGCAGATGGAACTTGAGGATATGACTCAGCAGATCCTGGATGAGGCAAAACATCAGGGGGCAACGGCTGCTGAGGCAGGAAGCAGTATTGAGAATGGATATTCAACCAGTGTAAGAATGGGTGAGGTGGAGACCATTGAGCACCACAAGGATCGTGGCATGGTGGTTACGGTCTATTTTGGTAATAGAAAAGGGACTGCAAGCACCAGTGATTTCTCTGTTGATGCTGTACGCGCAGCAGTACGTGCTGCATGTGATATAGCACGTCATACGCAGGAAGATGAATATGCCGGGTTGGCAGATCCAGCGCGGTTGGCGACAGAGCTCCCGGATCTTGAGTTGGAGCATGGCTGGGATGTAGGGGTAGAGGAGAGTATTGATGTGGCCAGAGCCTGTGAATCTGCAGCGCTGGAGAGTGACGATCGTATCAAAAATTCAGAGGGTGGAGCTGTAAGTAGTCACCATTCAATCAGGGTATACGGTAATAGCAATGGCTTTCTTGCTGGATATGGTGGCACTCGTCACGGCATAAGTTGTTCGGTAGTGGCAACAGACCAATCCGGGATGCAGAGAGATTACTGGTCAAGTTCGGCACGTGATCCGCGACAGTTGGAAAGTGCAGAAGAGGTTGGTAAAAAATCGGCAAAGCGTGCAGTGGATCGGCTTGGTGGCATGAAAGTGGCAACAGGAGAAGCTCCGGTTCTATTTGCAGCACCTGTGGCCGGGAGCCTACTGGGCCATCTACTCTCCGCTATCAGAGGAGGAAACATATATCGAAAGGCATCTTTTTTATTGGACCGGCTTGGGGAGAGGATATTTCCAGATTTTATAACGATCTATGAGAGGCCTCATCTGCATGGAGGATCAGCAAGTTCCGCTTTTGATAGTGAAGGGGTTAAGACAGAAGAGAATAGTTTTGTAACTGATGGAGTTCTCTCCAGCTATGTTCTTGATAGTTATGCTGCCAGAAGATTGGGTATGGAGACTACCGGGAATGGTGGAGGGGTGCGCAATCTAAGAGTAACTCACGGTGATGTAGGTCTGGACGGCATGCTGAGCAAAATGGATAGAGGACTGTTGGTGACCGAGATGATGGGACATGGGGTAAATGCCATTACCGGAGACTACTCCAGGGGAGCTTCCGGTTTTTGGGTTGAGGGCGGTGAGATTGTTCACCCTGTAGACGAGATTACAATTGCCGGAAATTTACGGAATATGTTCAGTCAGATTGTTGCAGTAGGAGATGATGTTGATCCGAGAGGCAATATTCAGACAGGATCTATTCTTTTGGAAAATATGAGTATTGCAGGAGAGTGAGACACCTTGCTCAAACCAGAAATAGTGTTGCCAGCCCCAGGAATGAGAGAAAACCTACGACATCGGTTACAGTAGTCAACACTACGTATCCTGCAAGTGCGGGGTCAATTCCAACTTTCTTCTGTATAACAGGGATAACCACCCCGGAAAGCGCAGCAATAATCAGATTGATGATCATTGCTACGGCTATGATCCACCCCAGTTGAATATCATCAAACCAGATCCATGCAACTACACCGACTACGACAGCCCATAGTGCTCCATTGAGTACTCCAACGGCAGATTCCTTGGCAATCAGCCAGCGTGTATTGGAATCATTGATCTGATTCAGGGCGATACCACGAATAACCAGAGTCAGAGTTTGGCCTCCTGCAATGCCTCCCATGCTTGCAACAACCGGCATTAATACTGCGAGTGCAATTACCTGTTGCAGAGTATCCTCAAAAAGACCTATAACCCAGGCGGCAAGAAACGCAGTTGCCAGATTTAGGCCAAGCCACAATGTGCGTCGTCGTACACTTGCTCCAACAGGGGCAAACATATCCTCTTCTTCATCAAGACCAGCCCGTCCTAGCAGCGAGTGGTCAGCTTCATCTCGCATTACATCTACCACATCATCAATGGTGATACGACCTAGCAGTTTCCCCCGTTTATCCAGAACAGGTGCAGATATCAGATCATGGCTCTCAAATAGATTCATAACCTCGGTATCAGCCATCTCTGCAGAGATAACATCGCACTCCTTTATCATGACATCTTCAACGCTGGAGTCAGGATCCATCGTTAGCAGGGTGGCGATAGGGAGTAGCCCTAAAAAGAGATCATCACGATCAACTACCATGAGGTTATCAGTACCCTCAGGTATTGTTCCACGCATACGAAGATAGCGCAGAACAACATCCAGATCGATGTCAGGACGAACCTCAATGGCATCGGTATTCATCAATCCGCCAGCACTATCCTCTGGATAGGAGAGAACCTCTTCGATTTGCTGACGGTTTTGCTGATCCATTGACTGCAGAACCTGTTGAGTCTGGCTATATGACATATCCTGAAGCAGGTCTGCCATATCATCAGTATCAATTTGGGATGCGGCTGCAGCCAGCTCATCGTTATCCATCCCCTCAAGGAGAGCTGAACGAACCTCATCATTAAGGTGAGGGAGAATTTCTGCCCGTTGATCAGGAGTCAGGAGTTCCCATAGTTGTGGTCGCTCTCTGGGAGGAATGGATTCAATCAGATGTGCACTATCTGCTGCATGGAGATCCCCAAGAAGCGTCTCTACAGGCGTTAGATCATTATATTCGATGGCTTGGGTAACAGATGAGACCCACTGTGCTCTCTTTTCCTGTTCTGGGGTGTCTGCCATAACTGTTCCTGCGGTCTCTGTTATTCGTGGTCTGGGTTAGAGCTATTTAGTTGTTCGAACAGGCGGCGTACTTCATTGTGGAATGGGGATTTCAGTATCTGTTCGGCTTGAGGCTCTACAATATCCAGCCGTGTGTTAAGCACCACCTGTTTAACCTCTGAGAGTGCAGATGGGTTCATGCTGAACTCTCTTAACCCCATTCCCAACAGCAGGCGTGTATAACGGTCATCCCCAGCCATCTCTCCACACATGGATACAGGGATACCGTATTTGTTGCCCTCCTGAATAACACGGTGAATAAGTCTTAGTATCGATGGATGGAGCGGATCAAACAGGTAATTTACCTGGTCATCGGTACGGTCAATAGCCAGAGTATATTGAATAAGATCATTGGTGCCTATGGATAGAAAATCCATTTTTTGGGCAAATCCATCAGCTGACAGTGCGGCACCAGGTGTTTCAATCATGGCTCCGATCTTTATTGCGTCATCAAAATCAACTTTTTCACTCCGGAGATTCTTTTTCTCTTGAGTAATATGGTTCTGAACTTGAGTGATCTCTTGCATGCTGCTCACCATTGGAAGCATCATCCGAATATTTCCATGAGCAGAAGCCCGCAAGATGGCGCGTATCTGAGGTATTAACAGGTCAAGATTCTTCAAGGATAGGCGAATTGCTCTTAATCCCAGGGCAGGGTTGTCAGCACCTTCCATATCGGCAATGGCTGGAATTGGTTTGTCGGTTCCAATATCCAGGGTACGTATGGTTAGTAGTGCTCCATCTATTTTCTCAATTACAGCTTTGTAGTTCTCGTACTGCTCTTCCTCTGTTGGCAGATCATCTCTGTTAAGAAATAGAAATTCAGTGCGGTAGAGACCAATATCGTTACACCCAACCTGATGCATTGCAGTTATATCGTCTTGCAATTCAACATTAGCCTGCAGAGAGACGGGGGTGTTGTCTCTGGTAACAGCGGCCTGAGAACGTAGCTTTGCCAGTGCGTCCTGTCGCAGTTTGTGGTTATTTTGCAAGTTTTGGTAGTAGTCAATTGTCTTCTCATCCGAGTCGATAAGAATCATCCCACTATCACCATTAATTATTAGTGGTTCACCATCACGAAGATAGCGATGGACATTCCCCGCCCCCATTACAGCAGGTATATGGAGGCTTCTGGCAAGGATGGCGCTGTGGGAATTGGGTGCACCATGTTCAGTAATAATGCCAGCAACATTCTGATGATGAAATTGGAGGATATCGGCAGCAGTCAGGTTATCGGCAACGATAATTCGTGCTGTACTCTCCTCTTCCGGCTCCATCAACTCCTGAGTATCAGTCTCTTGTTGTAACAGGAGTTTCATGATGCGGTTTATTACATGGTCAATATCATCTTTTCTAGTGCGAAGATATGGGTCATCCATCTCCTCAAAAACCTGTACCAGAGTGTCACGCTGCTGTTTTAGTGCCCACTCCGCATTACACTGCTGGTGTCGAATCATTTTGGTTGGTGCACGGCTAATAGCACTATCTTCCAGCATCAACAGGTGTGCATCAATAAAATCTGTAACCTCTCCAGAGACACCTACCGGTACCGATGATCTAAGCTCAATCAACTGCTCACGCGCAGTCTCCAGCGCACTGGTATAGCGATCAATTTCAGAGTCAATCAGATAGTCCGGAACAGTATATTCGGCAATATCAGGTTGGCCGTGCTCCATAAGGTAGGCCTGCCCAAGAGCAATTCCCTTGGCCACACCAATTCCATGAAGCATGATACTCATTGTTGTTTTTCCGCAGAACCTAAGTCAGTAAGATGTTGAACGACCTGGGTTTAAGTTAATATTAACGATGGCTTCCCAACTTCTCTTTGTGCTTAATAACCTGACGATCAAGCTTGTCTATCAATCCATCGACGGCGGCATACATGTCCCCATCAACACAGTCGGCAAAGATCTCTGCGCCGCTAACGTGTAGAGTAGCCTCAGCTTTCTGACGTAATTTCTCAACACTAAGGACGACATGAACATTGGTTACATTGTCAAAATGGCGCTCCAGTTTATCCATCTTTCCAGTAACGTACTCATTCATTGATGGTGTGACTTCAACATGGTGTCCAGTAATATTTAGCTGCATAGTGCTTTCCTTAATCTTGTTGTAATAATCGTTTACGTTCATTCGATGGGGGAATCGAAAGAATGTCCCTATATTTTGCCACGGTTCGTCGGGCAACTTTTATCCCTTTTTCAGCCAATAAGATAGTAATACGGTTGTCACTTATGGGCTTTGAGGAGTCCTCATTATCCACGATTTGGCGAATTATCGCACGTACTGCAGTTGCTGAGGTTCCATCTCCATCTGCTGTATTCAGTTGGCTTGAAAAGAAGTATTTTAGCTCAAAGAGACCTTGAGGGGTCTGTGCATATTTATTGGTGGTAACTCGCGAGATAGTAGATTCATGCATCTCAATGGCATCTGCTATGGTGCGCAGGGTAAGTGCCCGCATCTTTTCTGCACCAGATTCAAGAAACTCTGACTGAACCTGGAAAATATGAGAGGCTACCTTGAATAGCGTCTCATTTCTGTTCTGCAGACTTTTTAGAAACCAGCGCGCCTCTTGGATATTTTTGCTTATGTACTCTTTGTCGCTACCATTACGTGATTTCCCTTTAATAGATTGGTAGAAGGGGCTAATTCTAAGTTTCGGGCTGGTTTCTGGAGTCAACTCAATTGACCATTGGTCACCATCTTTTTGTACTATCAAATCTGGAATGACATATTCTGTGGATGTAGACTCAATCTTGTCTCCTGGATGAGGATTCAGGTTTCGAATCAGGACTAATGCCTTTAGCAGGGTCTCATTATTGGTTGATAGTTTTTTACACAGCAGTTCACGGTTCTGTTCAGCAATCAGGTTGAAATAGTTTGTAATCCAGTTGATCGCCACATTCTGTGCAGGATCCTTCTTCTCTAATTGGTGAAGTTGTATAAGTAGACATTCACGCAGATCACTTGCTCCAACACCGGGAGGATCAAAATATTGTATCTGATGTAACTGGGTTGTCAGCTCTTCCATCTCAACAGGAGGATCAAGTTGAATTGTATTTATTAATTCATAAAGAGGGGTTTCAAGATATCCGTCTGGGTTGATGGCATCAATTAATGCAATAGAGATACCGTGGTCACGTTCCGATAGGGGGATGGTGTTCAGTTGCCATATCAGATGGTCATGTAGAGAGTCTGTTGAAGAGTGACTGTCCTGGGGTTCTAAATTATCCACCGGCGAGCTATTGCCAAGCATGGATGGAATATCATAGGTGTCTTCCCAGCTGCTGTCGGTTTCCAGCTCATCAGGCAGGGAGCTCTCCTTGTCGTTGGCCACAGTTTGTTCGTCATGTTCGCCTTCCTGTTCATGTTGAGGTTCGTTGTCCTCATCCTCTTCCAGTAGCGGATTATTTTCCAGTATCTCTTGAACCTCTTGCTGTAACTCAACAGCAGAGAGCTGCAGCATACGTATTGCCTGCTGTAGTTGAGGGGTCATTTTAAGTGTCTGACCAAGACGTAGATTAAATGATTGATTCAGCATATGCGGGCTGTAGTTACATCTGAAATTGATGCCCCAGGTAGACTTGCCGAACCTGATCATGCTCAAGAATATGGTCAGGGTTGCCCTCGGCAATTACTGTTCCTTCATTGATGATATATGCGCGATTGCATACCGACAGAGTCTCTCTGACATTGTGGTCGGTAATTATTACCCCTATTCCACGTTCCGCCAGATGCTTGACTACTTTCTGAATATCAATGACAGATATAGGGTCTACTCCAGCAAAAGGCTCATCCAACAGGATAAAGCTGGGATTTGCAGCCAGGGCGCGAGCAATCTCCACTCTTCTGCGCTCACCACCAGAAAGGCTAATCCCTTTTGTCTCTCTGATATGGGTCAGATGAAACTCCTCCAGCAGCTCATCCATCTCAACCCTCATCTCATCATCACTGAGATCTTCCCTGTATTGAAGAATCGCAAGCAGATTGTCTTCAACAGATAGTTTTCTGAAAACAGAGGGCTCTTGGGGCAGGTATCCAACCCCCATGCGTGCCCGTTGGTGCATGGGATATTTTGTGAGGTTGGTGCCGTTTAGGAAAATAGTTCCATTGTTGGCCTTGACCAAGCCTACAATCATATAGAAGGCTGTTGTTTTGCCGGCCCCATTGGGTCCTAGTAGTCCAACAATCTCCCCGCCTTTAACATTAATGGAGACATCCTTAACAACCTTCTTTTTTCCAAAACGTTTTTCCAGGTGTTTTGCAGAGAGTACAGGTATATCAGTTGTGACTTCCTGAGCGGTCATGGGGCGTCTGGTTGACGGTAGTCAGAGATAACATGGTCACAGGTCCCCGGAGCGCTATCCGGACGAAAGATGGATTGAACCCGTGCTTTTGCACGCATCACATCTTTTTCGATATCGTAAATTATGCGCATTCCCTTCTGTTCACTACCCTTCTGGCAGAATATGGCATCCCCCAGAAGACGGATCTCATCAGGATCAACCTGATAGACAATACGTTTGGCAGTACCCTTTACCGGCTTCTCTCCGGGGTTTGGCGTCTGTTGAAAATATGCGCGTTTCTCTCCATCCCCATAAATCAGGGCCTTGGATACTTTTTTGTCAGGAAAAAACACCTCTACACGATCCGCATCAATCTGTAGAGATCCCTGGATCATCCGTACATCATTGGTGTAGATGGCATAACCCTCCTTTTCTCTTAGTTCTGCAGACTCTGAATTAATCTCAAGCGGCTGATCTTTGTCTGTTGGCAGGGCAAACAGAGTAGATGAGAGCAGTGTGGCTATGGTAAAAAATATCTTGCGATGCATGGTTTGTACCTCTCTTATTTGTAGTGCCCGGATGAGCTTTTCAACAGGTGGATCTCACCGGTATCAAGATGTAGCTCTGCTCCGGTGGATGTGGTTGTAGTGCGATCTGTGGTGAAGGTTATCAATTTATCGGTTTTCATGGAATTGCTATCCAGAAACAGTTCGGCCTCCTCGGTCTCCATTCTGGAGAAGCGAGGACTCTTTGGGAATTTCTGGTTGGCAATTACATTTCCTCTCATAGTGACTCTATCCTCCTCTTCCCACAGTGTGCCTTCATCAGCACTTAGATTCCATGGTGGATCTTCAGCACTGTAGGTGGTTGCGCGAGGCTTAATTAGCTCTTCCCGATTATCCTCAGGGTAGTGGTCAACACGATCAGCGCTGAATGTGCTGGCTGTGTCTCCGGAAAGATTCATCTGTTTTCGATTCAGCTTAACAACAAAGTAGTCTGTCTGTTGTGCGGTTTTTTGTTGAGATGGTGGCGGGTCAGGGATCAGATACCATGTTGTTGCGACAGCAAGTATAAGGATAATGGTGAGAATATTTCTGCTGGACATGATCTGTTTTGGTGGGCCAGTCTAGTTGGATGTACCCGCAACCTGCCCTTCAATCATGGGCTGTAGTGATCCCTGAGCCTCCATAATTAGTTCACATGCATCACGTGCGGCACCGTGTCCCCCTTGTTGCCGGGTAACCCAGTGGGAACGGGAGCAGACCTCGGGGTGAGCGTCTGCAACTGCAATTGCCAGTCCCACTCGAGACATGACTGGCAGATCGATAATGTCGTCTCCTACGTAGGCAATGGCATCATGCTCAAGACTCATCTCATCTGCAATACCCAAAAATGCAGGTACCTTGTCGGACTGGCCTTGATAGAAGTGACGAATACCAAGATTTTTCATCCGGTGTGCCACTACATTTGATGAGCGTGCAGTAATGACTGCAACCTCTACACCGCTACGCATAAGCATCTTCATCCCAAGTCCGTCTCTGGAGTGGAATGCCTTGTACTCCTGGCCGTCATCTCCAAAGAAGAGGCGGCCATCAGTTAGTACGCCATCAACATCAAAAATAACCAGCTTGATTTTTTCTGCCCTGGCTCTGAGTTCGCTGCTTATTTCAATTGTCATGACTCTTATACAGCCTTTGCGTGGAGCAGATCAAGCATGTTGAGTGCACCAATGATCTTTTTTCGGTCATCAACCACAAAGAGTCCATTGATATTTTTTTGATCCATAATGCTGAGAACTTCCTCAACCAGGAGATCCTCTTGCACGGTCGTGCAGTTGCTGCTCATTACATCATCAACCGGAGTTATCTGAAGATCAATCTGTTGATCCATGGTACGGCGCAGGTCTCCATCTGTATAGATTCCAACTATCTCTCCTTGTGGATTAACCACGGCGGTCATCCCCAGCCCTTTTGATGTCATCTCCAGTAGCGCATCACGTACTATGGCGCCCGTTTGTACTGATGGCATACGTTCCCCTTTGTGCATGATGTCACCAACACGAAGCAGCAGTCGTCTTCCAAGTGCCCCTGCAGGATGAGATCTGGCAAAATCCTCTTCGGTAAAACCGCGATGTTCCAGCAGAGCAACAGCCAAAGCGTCTCCCATAACCAGGGTTGCAGTTGTGCTTGAGGTTGGTGCGAGTCCAAGTGGGCAAGCCTCCTTTTCAACGCTGACATCAAGATGAATATCTGCCGCATCTGCCAGAGTAGAGTTTGGGTTTCCGGTCAAGGCAATCATGGGGACCCCCAGCCGCTTGATGACCGGCAGCAGCATTAAAACCTCACTGGTCTCTCCAGAATTGGATAGTGCAACTATCACATCACTCTCCGTGACCATGCCAAGATCACCATGGCTGGCCTCGCCAGGGTGGACAAAAAAGGCAGGGGTACCGGTGCTGGCAAGTGTGGCAGCAATCTTGCTTCCAATATGGCCTGATTTTCCCATCCCTATTACAACGACGCGCCCAGCGCAATTCAGTATGGCATTACAGGCAGACTCAAAGGTGTGATCGATACGATCAAGTAGTGCTTCGATGGCCCGAGCCTCTTCCCGGATAACTGCCTTTCCAAGAGCTGAAAGTTTGGTTGTGTCATTCATTTTTTAATTAAGAGATCTCTCGGTTTTTGTTATTAAAGTGAATTTTTAAAAGCGCCCTAAAGTGTCTGATAGTACAGTAGTCCCAGATAGCTAAAGAAGCAAGCAAGAAGGATGGTCCCCTCTATGCGTCCTATGGTCTTGAGTGTAGACTGCTGGATGTCGGCCACTTGGCCATTGCTTCCAAATAGACGCACCATAATAAACAGCATTAGAGTGAGTGCGGCCATCACCATGAAATCCCGTGAGAGAACAGACGGCTCAATGATGCTTGGAGCAATTAGTCCGGGAAGAGCCAGAACGCCAAGGATATTGAACATATTGGATCCGATGATGTTACCAATGGCCATATCATGCTCCCTTTTCAAGGCAGCTGTTATGGAGGCGGCAAGTTCAGGCAGACTGGTTCCAATTGCAATAATGGTTAATCCAATAATCAGCTCACTAATCCCAAATGCCTGTGCTATCTCCACTGCAGCCCAGACAATCAGACGAGAACTCAGGAGCAGGGCAATAAGGCCTGCAACGGTCCAGAACAGAGCGCGTTTGATAGGCAGTTGAGGAATTTCTTCGCCAACCTCCGTGCCCAGGGTGTCACTGGAAGAGCTCTCTTTGCTGGTCTGGATCAGCCACGCCATTAGTAAAATCAGAGAGAAGAGAAGGATTGCTCCATCCATACGGTCCAGCGAATAGTCGAGCAATATCAACCCACAACCTATAGTCACCGCAATAAGGATAGGGAATTCTCTGCGTAGAATTTCGGAGCGGACAGTAATTGGGAGGATCATTGCAGTTGCACCAAGTACCAGGGCAATATTGGCAATATTGGATCCAATGGCATTGCCAATGCCAATGCTTGGGCTTCCCTCCATGGCCGCAAGTGAAGAGACCATCATCTCTGGCGCGCTGGTACCAAAACCCATAATTACAAGACCAATAATCAGGGGAGAGATGTTCATGTGTTGGGCAGTTGCAGCGGCACCCATTACAAAACGGTCAGCACTCCAAACCAGTATGGCTATTCCGGCTACTATGGCAATCAAGTTCTCGATCATAGGGGCATAGTATAAATAGTTGGCTGGTCTCAAGCTCCAAGTGCAACAGTTGATGGATTCTGATGCTCGGTCACGAT
>JACNFK010000017.1 GCA_014384675.1 Candidatus Thiopontia autotrophica
ATGATCTATACCCATGTGCTGAATCAGGGTGGAAAGGGGGTTCAGAGCCCACTTGATAATCTATGATCCTCCGTATTGCGATCCTCTCTGTTCCTCTCAGAAGAGCATTTGACTATCTTCCTCCGGCAGGTGGTTCAGTGGGTGGGTATCGTCCAGGTATTCGTGTCAAGGTTCCGTTCGGGAAACAACAGCGTATCGGTATTCTGCTGGAGACTACTGCGAAGTCCGATATTCCGGAAGAGAGGCTAAAGCCTGTCACAGAGATTATTGACTCCGCTCCCCTGCTGCCGGAGTCACTCCACTCTCTGCTGTTGAGGTCGGCCAGTTACTATCACCATGCAATTGGGGAGGTCTATGAGACGGCACTGCCTGTTCCGTTGCGACAGGGGAGGTATGCCAAACAGCCTGAACAGGTTATCTACCGTATTACTGAGAGGGGAATTCAGACAGATCTGGACTCACTAAGCCGTGCCCCTCGTCAACGTCAACTGCTGGAGCGGTTGCAACAGGAGAGAGAGCTCTCTGGTTCCAGCACCTTTATGCGAGAGTTGATCAAGAAGGGGTTGGTAGTCAGAGAGAGCAGGGCAGGTTATAACCAACCACCAAAAGTTGAGTCCGATGCCCCGCATCAGCTCAATGGTGAGCAGCAGCAGGCGGTTGATGTGGTTCACAAACAGATGGACGGCGCAGGCAACGACCCGATCCGGCCGGTTCTGCTGGAGGGGGTGACCGGTAGCGGCAAGACTGAGGTCTATCTACAGATCATCCAGAGGGTGATTGATGACGGCAGACAGGCTCTGGTTCTGGTGCCGGAGATCTCTCTTACCCCACAGACTGTACAGAGATTCAGACAGCGTTTTGATCTGCCGATTGCACTGCTCCACTCCGGGCGCAACAGCAGTGAGCGCCTGGGTGACTGGCTGGCGGCAAGGGCGGGGGAGGCAAAAATCGTTATCGGTACCCGCTCTGCGGTCTTTGTTCCACTACAATCTCCGGGGATCATTATTGTGGATGAGGAGCATGACGGCTCCTTCAAGCAGCACGAGGGCTTTCGCTACTCTGCCAGGGATCTTGCTATTTTGCGCGGAAAGCAGGAGGGTATACCTGTACTGCTGGGCAGTGCCACTCCATCATTCGAGAGCCTGCATAACGCCGAGTCCGGAAAATACCGGAAGCTGCTTCTCTCTAGCCGTGCCGGTGGCGCCAAGCCCCCGGAAATATCCCTGATTGATGTGCGCTCGAGAAAGATGGAACACCTGCTATCCGCTCCACTCATTGAAAAGATGAGAGAGCATCTTGAACAGGATGGACAGATCCTTATTTTTCTCAACCGCAGGGGATATGCCCCAACTCTCTTCTGCAGAGGGTGTGGCTGGAGCTCGGCCTGTCCACGCTGTGAAATTCACTACACATTTCATCAGAAAAAAAATCGGCTGGTATGCCACCATTGCGGCGGGGAACGGCCTCGACCACCCCACTGCCCTGAATGTGGCAGCCATGAATTAACCGATATTGGCGCAGGTACAGAGAGGATTGAGGAGGCGCTACAGAAAATATTCCCGGAACACTCTGTTGCCAGAATTGATCGTGACACCACCCGTAGGCGAGGATCGATGGATGAGAAGCTGCAACAGATCCATGCCGGGGATCACCAGATTCTATTGGGTACACAGATGCTGGCCAAGGGACACCACTTTCCAAAGGTAACTCTGGTTGCCATTCTGGATGCCGATAGCGGTCTGTTTGGCTCAGATTTTCGTGCAACCGAGCAGATGGGGCAGTTGATTACCCAGGTTGCAGGCCGTGCGGGGCGAGAATCAATGAGAGGTGAGGTTGCAATTCAGACCCACAACCCGGACCACCCACTGCTTCTTACCCTGTTACAGAGAGGGTATCCGGATTTTGCAAAACAGGCCCTGGCTGAACGCAAACTGGCTGCACTTCCCCCATACAGCCATCTCACTCTGATTCGTGCAGAATCATCAAAGCCGCAGGCTGCCATCCACTTTCTGCAACAGGTCAGGGAGATGGCTGTCGGTCATGCCATTTCTCAGGTCGAGATCCTCGGGCCTGTTCCATCCCCAATGGAGAAACGGGCCGGGCGCTATCGAGCACAGTTGCTGTTGCAATCATCGTATCGTAAACCACTGCATCAACTGCTGGCCCCACTGATCCCGGCAATTGAATCAACCAAAGAGGGGCGAAAAGTTCGCTGGTCTGTGGATGTGGACCCGATCGATATGTTTTAAGATGTGACAATGGAGACATGGCAGATCACTACCCATCTTCTTGGTGGGCTGGCAATTTTTCTCTTCGGGCTGGAGCAGCTGACAACAGCACTCAAGGTTGTGGCCGGAGAGCGGATGAAACTGCTGCTCTCTCAGCTCACCACAAACCGTTTTACCGGTGTTCTATCCGGCACCATCGTCACCTCAATCGTGCAATCATCATCTGTCACCACCGTATTGACAGTTGGTTTCATTACCGCCGGATTGATGAATCTGACCCAATCTATGGGGGTGATTATGGGAGCCAATATAGGCACCACCATCACCGCACAGATTATCGCCTTCAACATTACCAAACAGGCGCTGGTGATGATCTGGTTTGGATTCGCCCTCTTCTTCTTTGCCCAACATGAACGCATAAAGAACTATGGCACCCTGATATTTGGCCTCGGCATGATCTTCTTCGGGATGGGAATCATGTCCGATGCTATGGCCCCACTGAGAGATAACCCGTGGTTTCTTGAGCTTATCACCAGCGCAGAAAACCCCCTGATTGCCATTTTTGTGGCGGCCGGGTTTACCGCCCTTATTCAGTCCTCCTCGGCAACCACCGGAATCATTATCATCCTCGCGACCCAGGGGCTGATCACCTTGCCTATCGGTATCGCCCTCTCCTTCGGGGCAAATATCGGCACCTGTATAACGGCGGGAATTGCCGCTATCGGCAAGCCGCGCGAGGCGGTACGGGCAGCCCTGTTTCATATTCTCTTCAATATTATTGGGGTGATGATCTGGTTTCTGTTTGTGGATGATCTGGCGTCGTGGGTAGAGCAGTTTTCGCCTATCCATACGGAACTCTCCGGACTGGAACGGCAAAGCGCAGAGGTTCCCAGGCAGATTGCCAACGCCCACACTCTATTCAATGTGGTGAATATGTTGATCTTCATCGGCTTTGTCGGGCCGATTGTCAAACTGCTGGTGGTGCTAGTTCCTGACAAGAGACAACCCACTACCGATTACCTGGAGCATGATCTGCTCACCACACCTTCGCTTGCCCTGGCTGCAGCCGAGAGTGAGATCGAGGTCATGGGAGATCACGTTATCTCCATGCTTCGACGCAGCATGCCAGAGGCGTTGAGCGGAGACAGCTACTCGCTCCACACCCTGGCAGCGGAACAGCAACGGGTCAAAATATCACTGCTGGAGATTACAGATTATCTGCGCCGCCTCAGTAAACAGGAGCTGACTGAGCATGAGACCACAGAGATGATGCAGTGTCTGGTGGTTACCAATGAACTTGAGACCATTGGGGAGATTATCGAGAGGGGCATCACCCAGGGCGGTCTGCTGCGTCATGACGAGTTGATCAGGGTGAGTGAGGCAACCCAACAACTTCTAACCTCATTCCATCATGATATCCTCAATGCTGTACATCGATCGATACAGGCATTCCATGATCATGATCCGGATTCCGCCCTTCAGGTGATCGAGATGAAGAGCTATATCAAGGAGTTTCAGGAGCACACCGTGCACCATATGATGCGCCGGCTACAGGCAAGTGAGCCCAATCGGGTTGCGGCCTATACCCTGGAGAATAACCTTATTGACCATCTTAAACAGATCCATACAGCGGCCAGGCGAATAGCACGTCATATTCCGCACCATGGACAACAGGATGATTCCTAAAGCTCCCCTATCAGATACTCCTCAAGATCCTCGCCACCCTGTTCCAGCATTGCAAAGCTACGAATAGAGATACCCGTATCATGGATACTATCCCGGTCACCACTAACCAGGGGGTGCCATCCGGGCAGTGATTTACCTTCATGTAGCAGGCGGTAGCTACAGGTTGATGGGAGCCAGTGAAACTCTGCCGTCTTCTCCACAGTCAGGTGGACACAATTTGGTACGTTGATATTACGGTTTGGGTAGTCGCTACAACTACACCGCTCAAGATCGAGTAGATTGCAGGCAATGCTGGTATAGAAGACCTCGCCACTCTCCTCATCCTCCAGCTTCTGCAGACAACAACGGGCACAGCCATCGCAGAGAGACTCCCACTCATCCGAGGTCAACTCGGCCAGGGGGTAGTGCTCCCAGAAACGTTCTCGCACTATTTTTCTGGCCAGGATCTAAGCAACACGATGGCACTTATCGCTGCCAGTACCGTTCCTGTTGTCAGGTAGCCGAAATTCAATAACAGGGCACTGGTAATCAACATGCTGCCACCGGCAATTGCGCTGTAGAGTGCGTGACGGTTGGTACGGAGCTCACTACGAATTTTCTCCAGCTCGGAGGATTTCCACTCCAAAGCCAGCTTGCCATCCTGGGCCTGTTTCAACACCTCATAGATCATTCCGGGGATTTCCGGTATCTGCTCCACCAACTCGGGTCCATGTTGTTGAACCTTCTGCTTGAACCCCTCAAACCCCTTGCGCTGCCGAATCCAGTTCTCCAGAAATGGCATGGCTGTTGCCCACAGATCAAGGTCCGGATATAACTGCTTACCAAGACCCTCAATATATAGAAGGGTCTTCTGCAACAGCACCAGTTGAGGCTGTACCTCCATCCCGAATCGTCTTCCGGTACGGAACAGTTTCAGCAACAGCAGTGCAAATGAGATCTCACTGAATGGGCGCTCAAATATCGGTTCACAGACACTACGGAACGCTGACTCCAATTCGCCAATCTGTGCCGTTGCCGGCACCCATCCTGAATCGAGGTGGAGCTGTGCAACCTTTTTATAATCACGATTGAAGAAGGCGAGAAAATTCTCGGCAAGATAGCGCTGATCATCCTCAGTCAGGCTACCCATGATTCCGAAATCAACTGCGACATATCCAGGCTGTGCCGGATCAGAGACATCAACCATAATATTTCCAGGGTGCATGTCCGCATGGAAAAAGTTATCCCGAAATACCTGGGTAAAGAAGATCTCTACTCCCAACTCCGAGAGTCGCTTGAGGTCTACCCCATGTTGGCGCAGAGCCTCCAGATCGCCGACCGGAATCCCATGAACCCGCTCCATCACCAGAATATTCTCTCGGGTCAGCTGCCAATCCGGCTCTGGAACGGTCAGTACCGACTCTCCATCTGCAAAGTTGCGTCGCACTTGCGAGAGATTGGCTGCCTCACGCATCATGTCGAGCTCGTCCAGAATGATCTGCTCATAGTCTGCAACAATATGTTTGAGGTGAAGACGTCGTCCTTCAGACCAGTAGCGTTCTGCCAGAGAAGCCATCTGTTTTGCCAGCCCCAGATCCTGCCTGATTCTAGCCTCAATATCAGGCCGCACCACCTTAACTACCACATCTCTGCCATCATGGGTGCGTGCAGCATGGACCTGCGCTATGGAAGCAGAGGCCAGTGGTGTCTCATCAAAACTCTCAAAGAAGTTCTCTAGCGGGCCGCCCAGCGCCGTTGCAACAATATCCTTTGCCTCTGATCCTGGGAATGGAGGAACTGCATCCTGCAGTTTGGTCAACTCATCTGCAATATCATCCGGCAACAGGTCTCGTCGGGTTGAGAACATCTGTCCAAGTTTCACAAAGACTGGACCAAGATCCTCAAGTGCTCGACGAATCCTCTCACCCTTGACCGCGTCAACTGCGGGGCTACGATCCCTTCTTAACCAGTAAAATGGGGAGAGGTAGAGCAGAAAACGGAATGGACGAAAGAGATGAATAGCCAGAATAATCTCATCCAGCCTATGACGTGCCAAAACACGCTGAATCACCAGTAGCCGCACTAGATGGCGAGCCCCAACCATATGCTATTTCTTGACCCCGCGATGCAGGGCCACAATACCGCCAGTCATATTAAAATATTCGGTACGATCAAACCCTGCCTCGTCCATCATGCCTCGCAATGAGTCTTGATCAGGGTGCATACGAATTGACTCTGCCAGATATTTGTAACTACTCTCATCATTGGCAACAACCTTGCCTATAAATGGCAGGATCTTGAATGAATAAAAATCATAGACTGATTTCAATTTCTCGTCTGTTGGCTTGGAAAACTCCAATACCAGCAATCTACCGCCCGGCTTCAGAGCCCGGTATATCGAGCGTAGTGCCTTGCTCTTGTCGGTAACATTGCGCAGACCAAAAGAGATGGTGATACAGTCAAAACTGTTCTCGGGGAATGGGATCTCTTCAGCATTGATCTGTACATACTCCACATTACCAAGAACGCCCTCATTGATAAGACGGTCACGCCCCTTTACCAGCATGCTTGCGTTAATATCAGAGAGCACAACTCTTCCCTTGGGGCCGACAATTTTTGAAAACTGCAGGGAGAGATCACCAGTACCTCCGGCCAGATCCAGAATCTCCTGCCCCTCTCGAGCACCACTCATCTCGATAGTGAATTTTTTCCAGAGACGATGAACCCCCATCGACATCAGGTCATTCATCAGGTCATATTTATCAACAACTGAATCAAAGACTCCACGAACACGCTTGGCCTTTTCACCAACAGCGACATCCTCGTAACCAAAATGGGTAGTCTTTTCGTTCATGATATTCTCCCAATCAGGTGGCCATGCGCTCTGCTGTTGTCTTGCGCTCAATTCCCTCTGCCTCAAGCCTGTCAAGGTAGTCCTGCCAATACTCATCCATCTTCTCTCCCAGCTGATATAGCCAGTCCCATGAGTAGATACCTGTATCATGGCCATCATCAAATTTGAGCGAAACTGCATAGTGGCCAACAGGATCAATCTTGTCGATGGCAACGTCAACCTTGCCTACCTGCAAAATCTCCTCGCCTGGTGCATGTCCGCGCACCTCTGCAGAAGGGGAGTAGACCCGCAGATACTCTGCTGTGTAGTCCCATGATTTCCCATCATCATAACTTAAGGTCAATACTCGAGACTCCCTGTCATAACGAATCTCTGTAGGTATCTGATGTGTCTGTTCACTCATAATCTCTTGTTATCTCCATTGACCAGATAAGCTCTGATCTTTATAAAACTCCTCTAATCCTGACCACTACGCCATTACATATCCACTACAGTATATAACGACTCAGGTCCTCATCTGCAGCAAGCTCTGACAAATGGTGGTCCACATAATCTGCATCAACCACAACCGTCTCTTCTGAATGGTCAGTCGCCTCAAAGGAGATCTCCTCCAGCAGACGCTCCATAACTGTATGGAGCCGCCTTGCTCCAATATTTTCTGTACGCTCATTTACCTGCCATGAGAACTCTGCAATTCTATGAATCCCAGCATCCTCAAACCTGAGGTCAACACCATCTGTCTCCATCAATGCTGTGTACTGTTCGGTCAGAGACGCATCTGTCGCAGAGAGAATAAGCTTGAAGTCCTCCACGCTCAAGGCAGAGAGCTCAACCCTGATCGGCAGACGTCCCTGCAACTCTGGAATCAGATCAGATGGTTTTGAGAGGTGGAATGCTCCCGAGGCGATGAATAGAATATGGTCGGTCTTGATCATCCCATACTTTGTGCTGACAGTACTTCCTTCCACTAACGGCAACAGGTCACGCTGCACCCCCTCTCGTGAAACCTCTCCACCACTCTGCTCCTCACTACGCCTGGCCACCTTATCAATCTCATCAAGAAAGACAATGCCATTCTGCTCCACACTATTGATAGCCTGTGACTTAATCTCCTCCTCATCGACCATCTTGTGTGACTCTTCCTCCACCAATATCTTCAGAGCCTCTGCAACGCGCATCTTCTTGGCTTTTGGTGGTTTATTGCCCATATTCTGGAACATGCCCTG
This sequence comes from Candidatus Thiopontia autotrophica, assembly GCA_014384675.1. Lineage (NCBI taxonomy): Bacteria > Pseudomonadati > Pseudomonadota > Gammaproteobacteria > Candidatus Thiopontia > Candidatus Thiopontia autotrophica. The sequence goes on from JACNFK010000017.1 coordinate 7,974, forward strand.
TAGTTGTGAAGTCATATCCTCCATCCCTGGAGGACCCATGATCTCTACCCCTACTGCAGGAGCAGATACCTCAATCTCAATCTCCTTGTCATCGAGGTCACCCTCTCTTAACTTTTTGCGAAACTTCTGGCGTGTTGGAGACTCCTCCTCTTCCTGTTCAGATGCTGCCCCCCTGCTCTTTACTGGTGGCAGCAGCGCATCCAATACTCTCTCCTCAGCCGCATCCTCAGCCCTGGAACGAACAGACTCAACCGCACTCTCTCGCACGTTTTTAATGGAGATATCTGCAAGATCGCGTATAATCGACTCAACATCGCGCCCAACATAACCAACTTCGGTGAATTTTGTTGCCTCAATCTTTATAAATGGAGCGTTGGCAAGGCGTGCCAGGCGGCGCGCTATCTCAGTTTTTCCCACCCCTGTAGGACCAATCATAAGAATGTTTTTTGGGGTAATCTCGTAACGCAACTCCTCACTAACCTGCATTCTGCGCCAGCGATTGCGCAAGGCAATAGCTACTGCACGCTTGGCTGCATCCTGTCCAATAATATGTTTATCCAATTCGGAAACGATCTCTCTTGGAGTCAACTCATTCATCTCTATTAATCCTTATCACCTAACTCTTCCGTGACCAAGCTTCGGTTGGTAAATACACAGATATCTGCCGCAATACCCATACTCTTTTCAACAATTTCCTGCGCCCCCATCTCACTGTTTTCCAACAATGCGCGTGCAGCAGAGAGCGCATAGTGGCCGCCAGATCCAATGGCAACTGCACCATGCTCAGGCTCAATAACATCACCATTTCCGGTTATCACCAGGGTTTCATTCTCGTCTGCAACCAGCAGCAGTGCTTCCAGTTTGCGTAACATGCGGTCGGTTCTCCAATCCTTGGCTAGCTCAACAGCAGAACGAATCATATGCCCGGAATACTTCTCCAATTTTCCTTCAAAACGCTCAATCAAGGTAAAGGCATCCGCAGTGCCGCCGGCAAATCCTGCAATAACCTTGTCATGATAGAGACGACGAATCTTGCGAGCATTGCCCTTCATCACCGTATTGCCCATAGACACCTGTCCATCACCACCAAGCACAACATGATTGTCACGCCGCACGCAGAGAATAGTTGTTCCGTGGTATTGATCCATGATCTTTTCCAGAATTTTCAAAAAAGGAGTTGGATTCTACCGCAAACTGCTGTCATCGGCATTTTTGAGATTACATATCTTTACGCTTGGCAGGGGAAAACCTGCCATCACTGCTTTTCTGTTTGGCTCTTGGGTGAGCCTGATCATAAACCGCTGCCAGGTGCTGAAAATCAAGATGGGTGTAAATTTGTGTAGTACTGATGTTCTCATGTCCAAGCATCTCCTGGACAGCTCGCAGATTTCCGCTGGATTCAAGCAGGTGGCTGGCAAATGAGTGGCGCAACATATGTGGATGTACCCGGCGATCCATACCCCTCTTTCTGGCAAGCTTCTCCAGGCGTTGCTGAATTGTCCGCACAGCTATACGTTTACCACGTTGAGTGACGAAAAGTGCCTGCTCATCTTTATCAACCATCTGTTGACGAATCCGCATCCACTGCTGAATAGCCTGCTGTGCAACCCCTCCAACTGGCAGTACACGCTCTTTGCTCCCCTTGCCTAAAACCCGAATAGTTGCATCATCAAGACTGATATCCCTGCAGTCCACACCGGCGAGCTCAGAGAGACGAAGCCCGGACGAGTAGATCAACTCAAACATTGCATGGTCACGAATTGACAGTGGATCATCTTCACTAAAGGCCAATAGACTATCCATCTGATCAACATCAAGTGTTGTCGGAAGAGGGTGATCACCCTTGGGTGCCGAGACCCCGGCTGCCGGATTGTAATCAATCCCCTGTTCACGCAGCAGGTAGCGGTAAAAAGTTCGAACTGCTGAAAGATTTCTCTGGATGGTTCGACTGGCAGCTCCACTACGGTGGCGCTGTGCCACAAAATCCCTCAGGTGATGCGATGTTAACTCAAGGAATCTGTCGCCACGCTTCTCAATATGGCTACGAAAATGGGATAGGTCCCTGCTATATGCCTTCAGGCTGTTTGGTGAAAGTCTGCGCTCATTCTGAAGATGATTCAGAAAGCGCTCGATCCAGCTCTCCAGATCGTTATTGCTGCTCACCGTCACAGTGACGTAGTGCCGTACTAACCAGCGATGCAAGCTGTACCAGGAAATGAGTCCCCATCTTTTCGTGATAATACTGCTGGTCAGCACTCCCCAATGCTATCAACCCCTGCCCCCCAAACTCTCCGAGAGGCAGCAAGGCAACTGATGCGCCATGCTCCAAATCATCTCCAAAGATACTTTCACGCTGCTCTTCATCCAACTGACCGCAAAATGGGACACTGTCTTGAAGCAGTGACTCAAACAGTTTATGTGTCTGCTCATTTTCTGCATGTGGAAGCAGAATCACCACCTGCTCAATCCCAAAATGGTCCCGTAGACTCTCATACAGCGAGGCCACAATTCCATCACGACTCTCGCAATTCAACAGCTCAAGAGTAAGACGATGCATGTTTTCACTAAGAGCATCATTTTCGCGCGCAACATGAATCAGGGTGTTGATCTCATTATTGAGACGGCCATTTTCCTTTCTCAACTGCCCAACCTGGCGCTCAATCAGAGATACTGCAGCCCCACTTTGATGAGGCACATTAATCTTATTCAATAGCTCTGGATAGTCTATAAAAAAGTCGTTATGTTGCTCTAGATAGGCAGCAACATCGTCACCGCTAACAGCATGAATCTCTTCATGACTAACTGATTCATGTTGACTCATAACTCAATTACACCCTCAAATACTGTTTCTGCCGGCCCCGTCATCATAACTGGAGCATCACCACCCATCCATCTTACAGAGAGTTCTCCGCCTCTCAAACCAACCTTAACCTCACTGCTCAGCTTGCCCTGTACTATACCAGTTACAACTGCTGCACATGCACCGGTACCACAAGCCATGGTCTCTCCGGTGCCCCTCTCATACACTCTCAGATGAATCTCTGAAGGGCTAACTACCCGCATGAAACCAACATTTACCCGCTGCGGGAAACGTTCATGTGACTCCAGTAGCGGCCCCAACCTATTAACTGTCGCATCCTCCAGCTCATCAACGGCAAGTACCACATGTGGATTCCCCATGGATAGTACGCCCACCTTGAGAACATCACCATCTACCTCAATGTCATATGTGTCCGCCTGCTCATCAGCTACAAACGGGATATCTGATGGTGTAAGAATTGGAGGGCCCATATTAACTGTTACCCATCCATTATCCTGAAGCTTGAGTGTAATGATGCCACTGGCCGTCTCGACAACAATCTCGTCTTTATTGGTTAGCCCCTGGTCACGAACAAAACGGGCAAAACAGCGAGCACCATTCCCACACTGCTCTACCTCTCCACCATCAGCATTCCAGATACGATACCGAAAATCAGCCCCCTCACTCTGTGCCGGCTCAACCAACAACAACTGATCACATCCGACCCCAAAATTACGATCTGCAAGAAAACGAACCTGCTCTGACGTTGGCTCAAAAGGCTCGCTGACCGCATTGATTACAACAAAATCATTGCCCAAACCGTGCATTTTTGTAAAACGCAGTCTCATCTCAGCCCCTCCTCAGAAACTATCTGGAATATGCTCACCAGCATATAGCGACTCAATGGTTTCTCGGTCTCTCACTACGACGGCTCTCTCACCAGAGACCATCACCTCTGCAGCACGTGGACGAGAATTATAGGTTGAACTCATGACAAAACCATAAGCCCCGGATGACATTACTGCAAGCAGATCACCTGACTCCACATTCAGTTCACGATCCTTCCCCAGAAAGTCTCCAGTCTCACAGATCGGGCCCACAACATCATAGATACTCTTTTTACCAGAGGTGCGCTCCTCAACCGGTACGATATTCTGCCATGCACTATAGAGGGCTGGCCGAATCAGATCATTCATTGCTCCGTCCACAATACAGAAATTCTTCTCCTCACCCTCTTTTATAAATTCCACTTTGGTCAGCATCACCCCGCTATTTCCGACCATGGCCCGACCAGGCTCCATTATGATCTCAAGATCCCTGCCATCCAGTTTTTCTGTCACTGCTCTTACATAGGATTCAGGAGATGGTGGATTATCATGATTGTAGTCAATCCCCAGTCCACCACCCACATCGATATGGTGCAAGTTAATACCATCCTCACCAAGCTGATCTACCAGCAGCAACACTCGATCAAGCGCATCCTCAAATGGAGAGAGCTCTGTTAGCTGTGATCCAATATGGCAATCAATACCCATAATTTTAAGATTAGACAGGGTTGCAGCAAGCCTATAGACCTCACGTGCATGATCGATAGTTATACCAAATTTATTGGACCGGAGCCCTGTTGAGATATATGGGTGAGTACCAGCATCCACATCAGGATTGACCCGCAATGATATTGGGGCACACATACCCATGTCACCAGCAACTCGATTTACCCGCTCCAGCTCTGCCTCAGACTCTATATTAAAGCAGAGAATACCTGCTTCCAGCGCCCGTTTAATCTCATCATCACGCTTTCCAACACCAGAAAACACCACTTTTCCGGCATCCCCACCAGCCTTTAATACACGCTCCAACTCTCCAACCGAGACAATATCGAAACCTGCACCCATGCTTGCCAGCAATGCCAATACCGCAAGGTTGGAGTTTGCCTTTACCGCAAAACAGACCAGATGCTCTTCACCATTAAATCCATTCTCAAATGCCTGCCACTGAGCACGAATTGCATTCTCGGAGTAGACAAATAGTGGGGTACCATAATCTTCCGCAAGAGTTTTCATAGAGAGTGATTCTGCATAGAGAATACCCTCACGTTGTTCAAAAAATGAGTTCATGTTTTTTGCTATTGAGCGCGATGCTGTTCCAGAATCAGGGTTCCAAGGCGGTAACGAATCTTATTGATCTCCTTAAGTGTCTCGTCTGCCGCCTCAATCTTCTTGCTCTCTCGCAGAGAGCTCTCTTCCTGCTCCAGACTGCTCAGTCTGGTACGTAACTCCGCCATCTCCTGATGACGCTGACGAAGGCGTGTAGCCTCGTCACGTAACTGTTGTGCCTTTACTGATGATGCCTTTGTAGCCTGTTGCTCCAACTTCTCTGCACGAATATCATCCGGCAGATAAAGATCACCTGCCTGCCCGCAACCAGAAAGTATGGTCACCACCCAAATCGACAACAACGCCATAGATAACTTTTTCATATTCATGGCGATAAGTATAAACTTCATAACCCATGGAAACCATCTCTCATATCACTATTGAACCCCCCTCAAAAGCATCCTCAACCGTTATATGGCTTCATGGGCTTGGGGCAGATGGTCATGATTTTGAGAGTGTGCTTCCAATGCTGGAGCTGCCCATAGATCACGCCATTCGTTTTATCTTTCCCCATGCTCCAGAGCGCCCAATCACCGTAAATGATGGAATGGTTATGCGTGGCTGGTATGACATCACCAGTTTTGATTTTGGTAAACGGGGAGATATTGAAGGGATAGAATCTTCCGTTGAATCAATTAGCCAGTTGATTGACAAGGAGGTGGAGTCAGGAATATTGCCCGGAAATATTTTGCTCGCTGGTTTCTCTCAGGGAGGCGTCATCGCGCTACATAGTGCTCTGCGCCATCCACAACAACTTGCCGGAGTGATGGCCCTCTCAACATACCTTCCATACCCTGAAAAAATCCCGTCAGCCAACAATAAACATCCCGCTACCATTTTTTTTGCACATGGGGTAAACGACCCTGTAGTCCCGTATTCTGCTGGAGAGTCTGCAAAATCGTGGCTAGAGGAAAAAGGATACATAGCCAAGTGGCATCAATACGTGATGGAGCATGCTGTTTGTGCTGAGGAGATTAACGAAATCAGCAACTTTATTCAGGGCCGCCTGTAGGGTGTTGCCTACAAAGAAAAAGGGTCATCTCATGACGAGACAACCCTTTTATCTGTCCACTGTAAGCTGGTATGTATACAGTATCTTTATGGTGCCGCCACGAGGATTCGAACTCCGGACCTACGCATTACAAGTGCGTTGCTCTACCAGCTGAGCTATAGCGGCAAGAGCGCGCATTTTACTGGGAGATCGCAGAGTTGGCAACCAAAAATAGCCCATCCAAAACAAGATTTGGATCATCTTTAAACCTAAAGCGTGAGCTCTCATGTATCTGCCAGGCATCCCCTCCGGTAACCATTAATGCCACATTTTTGTTCCGAGACAAGATATCAGCTATGGCACTGTCCACACTATCTACAGAACCATCTCTATCCATTCGCAACCCCTCTTCTGTACTTCTTCCCAGAGGAAAAGTCTCAGAATACAGTTGATTAGACGGTAAATGTCGGGCTTTTGCTGCTAATTCCCGCGAACTTGCTCCAATGCCAGGAGTAATAATGCCTCCTTGATGGTTACCTTCTCCATCAACAAGGTCAATTGTTACTGCAGTTCCACAGTCCACAAGACAGAATGCTCCGTGAATTTTGTCCCAGGCCGCAATCATTCCCAGCCAGCGATCTATCCCTAGCTGTTCTGGCTTGTAGTAACCATTACTAACATCACCAAACTTCCCTGTGGCACCAATTGATTGCACATCAACCCCCCATAATGTCTCTACAATTTTTTTAATTTGTTGCTCTCGTTGTTCTCCAGCACTATTTGCTAGCCATACCATGGATGGCGCAATATGTTTACCCAAGATCACCGGGAGGAGAGAATCTATGTTTTCATTATCCAGCAGATCAAATCGAGAAATACCACTTACTAATGCCCACCCCAGCTTTACCCTGCTGTTCCCTGCATCAATCAATAACCAGTGTCTCTCTTCCCTCATCTCTTATTCTGCTGAATACGTAGTGAGACATCGCCACTAAAATAGCGGCTAACTGCACCACCACTCTCCACCAGCAACGCTCCAAGTTGGTCAATTCCTCGCGCCACGCCTGCAACTCTTTTTCCTTCCAACTCCAACAACACATGGTGATCACGAACCATATCTAGCTGATCCCATTCGGGTGTCAACGACTCCAGCCCCTCACTCTCAAAACGGTTCAATACCTCAACAACCTCATTCAACAGAGCTGCAGCCAGCTCATTACGAGATGGAACACTATCTAGCTGCTCGGAAAGAGATGTCCATGGCTGCTTAATCCTGCCACCAGCGGCCTGAGAAACATTAACATTCAGTCCAATGCCAATGACTGCACTGGTTGGCCCTTCCGACTCTCCTTCCAGGTCAATCAATATGCCGCCAAGCTTCTGATTCTGAAAATATAGATCGTTGGGCCATTTAAGCTGAACCCCGGAGAGCCAGCTCCTGTTCAGGACAGTAGCCATAGCAATTCCAACAACGATTCCCAGCCCACTTAACACCATTGGCCCTCCAGAAAATTTCCAGAGTAGCGACAGGTAGAGGCTTCCACCAAATGGGGATACCCACTCCTTTCCCCTTCTGCCTCTACCGGCAACTTGATGTTCGGCAAGCAAGACCGCGCCACTGCTGGCACCGTCATGGAGGTTACGCATTAGCTCACTATTGGTTGAGTCACAACTCCATACCATATCAATATGCGGCAGGCATTGTGTCGCCTCAACAGACAACCGGGATCTGATCTCCTGCTCATCAAGAAAAGTGACTGGGGCAGAGAGCCTGTACCCATGACGATTTTCAGAGTAGATCTCCACACCGATAGATTGCAGAGCCTGGATCTGTTTCCAGATTGCTGCACGGCTAACCCCAAGACTATCTCCTAGTGTTGTGCCGCTATGAAGCTCTCCATCCGAGAGCGTTTCAAGAAGCTGCTCCTGAATTGGAGTCATTCTGCACTCAGTGGTTTGATGCCATCTCCTTGGCAACTAGGTACTCAATCACTTTGAACATCTCACGATATCCACCTGCAATCCCTGGGTCAGTCACGTATTTACCATTCACAACCACCGCAGGAACCCCCTTGATTCCAGATTTTCTGGTCATGCGAACAGCCTGCTTTACACGTGACTGCACACTGAATGAACCCCATGCTTTACGAAAATCAGCCGGTGCAACTCCATGCTCTTCAAAGAAGACCTCCATCGCCAGATCATCCCCCAACAGATTTTTTCTATTGTCATTATGAATGGCATCAAACATTGCATGATGCGTCTTATCCAGCACTCCCAGCACTCCTGCAGTATAGAATGCCTGTGCTGCAGGCGCCCAATTCTCTCTAAATATAGTTGGCTGCACTTTAAGGCTTATATTTTTTGGATTTGTATCAAGCCATCTCTGTAAAAAAGGCTCCAGATTGTTGCAGTGAGGGCATCCATACCAGAAATACTCTCGCACCTCGATTGTTCCCGGTTCGGCAACAGTTCGCATAGGCTTGCTAATTCGGGTGTACTCAACACCTTCCATATAATCTTCCGCTGTTGCGGTTACGGTTACAAACCCCATAACCACCATTGCTGTCCATGCAATCCATCTATTTTTCATTGCTTCACCCTCGGTTGTTAATGTCTAAATCTGAGACCATACAGATGATAACGGGTTCACTCTATCTCCACAAAAAAAGGCCGCAGAATCTGCGGCCTTTTTTTATATTTACTACCAATTATTGGCTATAGACCAGCCTGCGCAATAATATGGTCAATAACTGCTCCAATTTCCGCATCACTCAAAGCTGTACCACCTTTTGGCGCCATTGCTGTTCCTGCTACGCCAGCTATTGCACTGGCAACCAGTCCATCACGACCACCAGCTTTTTCCAGTCTTGGGGCCCAATTATCCTTAACCCCAATCTGAGGTGCATTTAGTGCGGGAGCCATTGGGCCGTGGCATGCGAAACAGCCTGCCTGGAATAGTGCCGCACCACCTGTTGCCGCGGAAGCTGGAGCAGCTGCAGGAGCGGGTGCTGCTTCTTTAGCAGCAGCGGCCGGGGCAGCTACTGTCTCAGCCACTACCGGCGCCTCTGGTGCAGGCGCCTCTGGTGCAGTTGTAGCGGCTACAGGGGCAGAAGCCACTACTCCATCCATTGATTGAATATAGGCAGTTACCGCAGAGATGTCACCATCTGTAAGACGACTCGCGACATCCTGCATCATTCTATTTGGATCGTTATAACGAGCACCAGAACCAAACGCATTAAGCTGTGCCGTTGTATAGTCAGCCAGCTGGCCGGTCAACCCAGGCCAACCTGCGGAGTCATTTCCAGCCGCATCTGGTCCATGACAGGCCATACATGCGGTAACACCACGTGCCATATCTCCACCCTGGTAGAGGCTCTTACCCTTGGCTGCAAGCCCTGCATCTACAGAGCCGCCATCAGCACCAGCAGCTGTTGCATAATATGCTGCCAGGTTTGCGATATCTGCATCACTCAGGCCAAGCGCCTGGCCTGTCATCAATAGATCCTTGCGTGCGCCTGACTTGAAATCCTCCATCTGTTTTGCAAGATAGCCAGCGTTCTGTCCTGCCAGAGCAGGAACTGCCTTTGTTTTACCTGGGTTCATAGGATCAGGAAAGGCTGGATTACCATGGCCGGTAGCCCCATGACAGGCCCCACAAACAGCAGCCTTTGCCTTGCCAGCATCAACATCACCACCAGCCATCACTGTTCCAGATATTGCGAGCACAGCTGCTGCAACCAAAGTTTGCGTCAAAACGGCCTTCTTCATCGATTCTTTCCTTCTTGTTAACAACAGGTACACCCTGTACTTACCAAACCCAAACCTGCCCAGCATCCGAATCCACAACATGCAAAATAGATGTTATGGTCAACGGAATATCCGCACAAATCCACATAGAATTAGCCATTATATTCGCAATCACGCCAACTTCAAACTATTCTCGCAATATCTATCCTTTCATCAATCAGAATCGATGAAGCTTCAGCCGGTATAATCCACAGTATGAACCTTAATCAGGCCACTTTTCTAACTAGCGCACCAAACCTCTCTCGTTGTCCACAAGGGAGTATTGCCGAGGTTGCATTTGCTGGACGCTCCAACGCTGGCAAATCCAGCGCCCTCAACCGCCTAACCGGCATCAATGGTCTGGCCAGAACAAGTAAAACCCCGGGACGCACCCAGCTAATCAACTTTTTTTCGCTGGATGAACATCACAATCTAGTGGATCTACCTGGCTATGGGTTTGCCAAAGTTCCTCTCAAGGTGCGCCAACAGTGGCAGCAGGATCTAGGGAAATACCTGCGAGAACGTGAGGCGCTGCGTGGAGTTATCGTCCTTATGGATATTCGTCATCCCATGACTGATAATGACCGACAGATGGTAGAGTGGAGTCGCTGGAGTGGTTTTCCACTCCATATCCTGCTCACCAAGGCTGACAAGCTAAAGCGTGGGGCAGCAATGAACTCTCTACTGAAGGTGCAAAAAATCATCGATCATGAATTTCCCGGTGTTACTGCACAGATCTTTTCTGCTACCAAGGGGGCGGGGGTGGATGAGGCCCGCAGAATTATCCTGGGGTGGCTAACAGAGTAAAAGAGCAAAAAATCAGAGAAAACTTAGTGTGCATCATCCCAGTTTGGTCCGCTACCAATATCAACTATCAGCGGCACATCCAGAACTGCTGCTGTCTCCATCTTCTTTCGCACCATAGAGATTAGCAAATCACGCTTGTCGCTCTCTACCTCAAATACCAGCTCATCGTGAACCTGCATAATCATTTGTGCAGTGGGATTATCCTCTAATAGCGCACCATCAACAGCAATCATTGCACGCTTAATAATGTCTGCAGCTGTCCCCTGCATTGGGGCATTGATTGCTGTTCTCTCTGCATACTGTCTGCGCTGACCATTTTTAGAGGTAATATCAGGAAGATAGAGCCTGCGCCCAAACAAGGTCTCCACATAACCCTGGTCACGCGCCTTCTCCTGGGTCTCATCCATATACTGCCTTACTCCTGGATAACGATCAAAATAGAGATCGATGTAACTTTGTGCTGCACCACGACTAATACCCAGCTGCCTTGCCAGACCAAATGCCGACATGCCGTAGATTAATCCAAAATTAATAGCTTTTGCGCTACGACGCTGATCTGCTGTTACCTGTTGTGGATCAACCGCAAAAACCTCCGAGGCGGTAGCTTGATGAATATCCTTCCCTTCACGAAACGCCTCCAACAACCCCGTGTCTCCAGACAGATGGGCCATAATGCGCAGTTCAATCTGAGAGTAGTCAGCTGCCACCAGCACATAGCCCTCACCTGCAACAAAGGCTTGACGAATTCGTCTTCCCTCTTTGGTTCTGATCGGGATGTTCTGCAGATTTGGATCAGATGATGATAGCCTTCCTGTCACAGCTACCGCCTGATGGTATGAGGTATGAACTCTTCCGGTTCTTGAGTTTATCTGTTGCGGCAGCTTGTCTGTATATGTTGATTTCAGCTTGCTCATGCTGCGATGCTGCAGAATCAACTGGGGCAGTCGATAGTCCTGCGCCAACTCCTGTAGCACTGCCTCAGCAGTAGAGGGCTGTCCCTTTGGGGTTTTCTTTAATATTGGTAACCCCTGCTTTTCATAAAGAATCGCCTGAATCTGCTTGGGTGAGGAGAGGTTAAATTCATCACCAGACTCAATAAAGGCTTCCTGCTCAATCTCCAGTATGCTTTTTGCCAGCTCCTGACTCTGCCGCTGCAACATTGCTACATCAATGGCCACACCATTACGCTCAACTCTGGATAACACCTCCAGCAGAGGCATCTCAACCTCTCTGAAAAGCCTCTCCTGCTCACCCTCCAGTCTTGGCCATAGCTCCTGATGGAGACGTAGCGTCACTTCTGCATCCTCTGCTGCATATGGGGCCGCCTGCGCGACAGGAACATCATCAAATCGGAGCTGTTTTTTGCCTTTCCCTGCCACCTCCTCATAAGAGATTGTCTTGTGGCCAAGATATTTTAGTGCCAGAGAGTCCATATCATGGCGTGTTGCACTGCTGTCAATTACATATGACTCGAGCATGGTATCGAAGGCAATTCCACGTAACTGAACTCCATGGTTGAAAAACAGGGTGGCGTCATATTTCAGATTTTGCCCAACCTTGAGCTGTGATGGATCCTCCAGGAGAGGGCGCAACTGCTCCAGAACTATCTCCCGATTCAACTGTTGTGGTGACTCAAGGTCATGGTGTGCCAGGGGAAGATAAGCGGCATGTCCGGGCTCAACTGCAAACGACACCCCTACAAGCTCTGCCTCCATGGAACGGAGGCTTGTCGTCTCTGTATCAATTGCAAAAAGCTCTGACTGTTTTAGCCGCTGCATCCACTCTTCCAACTGTTGCTCGGTAAAAATGGTATCAACCAGAAGATCTGTGGTTGCTTGTGAATTCTGATCTGCCGATTCACCCTGCAGACTTTCACTGCTATCCGAGAGATCCGCAAGCCATCGCTTGAACTCCATTTCGCTGTAGAGCTGATGTAGCAGATGCTCATCAGGATCTTGTGGTACCAGATCAGAATATGTGGCCCCCAGATCAATATCACAACGAATTGTTACCAATTCACGTGAGAGTGGGAGTTGCTCAAGAGCAGCGCGTAAATTTTCCCCGGCCTTGCCACCAACCTCATCAGCCCTGGCAATAATCTCATCCAGAGAACCAAACTGCTCAAGCCACTTCACCGCTGTCTTGGGTCCAACCTTTGATACCCCTGGTACGTTGTCCGAGGTATCACCAACCAGGGTCAGATAATCAATTATCTGATCCGGCCGCACCCCAAACTTCTCTACCACACCATCTGACCCCATCAATGTGTGAGTCATGGTGTTTATCAGGGTGACATCGGGTCCAACCAACTGAGCCATATCCTTGTCTCCGGTCGATATCAGTACTGGGACATTGTCAGCCTCAGCCTGCCGTGACAGTGTCCCAATAACATCATCAGCCTCCACCCCTTCGTGCACTATCAACGGAAGCCCCAGCGCCTCTATGATTGCATGCAGTGGGGCAATCTGGCTGCTAAGATCATCCGGCATAGGTGGCCTGTTTGCCTTGTATTGTGGATAGAGATCATTACGAAAAGTCTTCCCTTTGGCATCAAATACAACTGCAACCTGTTGTGGCCGATATTCATCCAACAAACTTCTCAACATATTGATTACACCGTAGACAGCACCGGTTGGCTGGCCTTTGGAGTTGGCAAGAGGTGGCAGTGCATGAAAAGCTCTGTATAGATAAGATGATCCGTCCACCAGGATCAGTTGCGGAGATTGTGTCATAAGGGTTGTAAATATAAGTTACTACAGGAACTCTGAGTCAATTTGTCGTATCATCATACCAATAAAGAGCCCGTTGAATAAGTCATATGGGCTGCCCTTTTCATGCCAACAGCATGAACCGAAATAAACAACGTGAATATTCAAAGATCAACCATGGCCCGACTATTTTTCAGCCTGTTTCTGCTTATCCAGTTTCCGCTTATCCATGCAGACCCGAATCCAGTCTCTACTACCCCTCCCGCCATGATCACCATCACCCCGCCTGATTTACCGAAATCAATCTCGCTGGAAGATGAATTAAAGAGAGATGCTAAACCCGCAACACCAACGGGCAAACACTCTTACTTTCTAAGCGACCCAAATGAGGCTGCCTACCTGGAATTTAAACAGGATGATACATCTCCATCTCTCCAGGCCCCACGATGGGAGCTATTTCGCTGGGAATCATCAACAGATAATAACTCGGACAATCGCTAATGTCTGTCTATACAACTGTCTCACAGGATGAGCTTGTCGAACTAATGGGGCAGTACAGTGTAGGAGAGCTAATCTCATATGAGGGCATTCAGGCCGGAATCGAGAACACCAACTATTTTGTATCCACTACAGATGGTGAATTTGTTCTAACCATCTTTGAACAGTTGGAGTGGGAAGAGCTACCATATTTTCTCGACATTATGGCCTTTCTGGCTGAACACAAGGTGCCTAGCGCACACCCAATTGCTGACAAGAGCGGAGAATATCTTCGCAAGTTTCTTGGCAAACCAGCTGCCCTTGTTCAGCGTCTTAATGGTCGTAGCGTGGATTATCCGAATCAGGAACAATGTGCTGCACTTGGCAAGGCCCTGGGGCGAATGCACTCCATGGCTCACAACTTTAGTGGACACCGAGAGAACCCTCGCGGCATCCGCTGGTGTCGGGAGACGATTCAGATAATTGCAGAAAAAATGGGGAGTGATGATAAACAGCTGCTTGAAGAGGAGCTACAGTTTCAATCAGTCTCAAAACGCGGCGAGCTCCCACAGGGCATAATCCATGCTGACCTGTTCAGAGATAATGCCCTTTTTGTTGGTGAACAACTAACAGGCATCATCGACTTCTATTATGCATGTAATGATGCCCTGCTCTACGATGTCGCAATAACCGTTAATGACTGGTGTACAGGTCATGATGGATCTATCAACAGCGCCAGATATAGCTCATTTTTAACGCACTATCGCGAACAACGCCCTGTTACTGAAGAAGAATACCAACTCTGGCCAACAATGTTGCGTGCAGCAGCACTACGTTTCTGGCTCTCCAGGCTACAAGACCTGCACTTTCCGCGCCCAGGAGAGATGACTCATACCAAAGATCCAGACGCATTTCGGCAGATCATGGTATGGCATAGAGATAATCCTCTATCACTCTGACAGCCTGTGGATAACTTTGTGTATAGAATAGATTCAACGAATTCCTGTAGTTGAACAGAGAAAGCATGTCGTAGCTTCCTGATATATCGGACAAAAAATAATTCGATAGATAACAATGAATTACATATTATTCTGCTTTTCTAATAGATATAGAACTTATGGCGCCATCAGTTTTTTCTTGGCTCGCCAAGCTGTTGATATTGTGAATAACGCTATGAATAATGAGTGAGTTACTGAAGATAGTTACCACTCAGCTTGCAGAACACCTGCGAACTGTAATGGAATACAGATCTCACGAATCAATATCTGGAGGTGATATCAACCAGACATTTATTCTGGAAACCTCCACCTCAGAACAGTTTTTTGTAAAAGCAAACAGGGCAGAGCTGCTTGACATGTTTCTGGCAGAGTTTGCTGCGCTGGAAGAGATAAAAAGCAGCAATACACTACTAACCCCATTACCAATACTTGCAGGAAGTGCTGGAGACAGTGCCTTTCTGGTAATGGATTTTATTGAGATGGCGGGAGCCTCAGAAACATCCGAAGAGGTTCTGGGACATGGCTTGGCGGAGATGCACAAGGTTACAAAACCAAAGTTTGGCTGGGATCGTAACAACACCATAGGCTCAACAAAACAGATCAACCGACAGGAGTCATCCTGGGGGAAATTTTGGAAAGATCACCGTATTGCTCCTCAGCTCCAGTGGGCCGCACAACAAGGCGCTGCCCCCTCTATTATTGAAAATGGTAGACAGCTACTTGCACAGATAGAGTCGATTCTTGTGGATCACAATACCATCCCATCTCTGCTACATGGAGACCTCTGGGGAGGAAACTGGTCAACCACAAAAATCGGGGATCCAATTATCTATGACCCTGCACTCTACTATGGTGATCGCGAAACCGACCTGGCAATGACAGAGCTGTTTGGTGGCTTCTCCAACCGCTTCTACAATGCCTATAATGAGAGCTGGACTCTAAGCCCAGGGTACACATCGAGAAAAGATCTCTACAATCTCTATCACATACTCAACCACTTCAACCTGTTTGGAGGGGGGTATGGTCGACAGGCAGAGAACCTGATGGAGAGGATTTTACAAAACCGATATCAGTAATTTCTTATCCGCCCATTGAAAACCTCAACTGGCAATCAACCCCTTATTAATCCGATAATTAACCAGCTCTTGTGAAAATCACAAGACCCTGTTTTTTTATTTGAGAATCGGAACAGATCAAATCATTGCAATGATGCCCTGTTCGGTTCCAGGATTGACAAGGAGTCAAACAAAATGCGCATTATTCTTCTAGGTGGCCCAGGTGCCGGTAAAGGTACACAGGCTAACTACATCAAAGACAAATACAATATTCCACAGATCTCTACCGGTGACATGCTTCGTGCCCACGTAAAGGCTGGCACTGAGCTTGGTGTTGCTGCCAAAAAGATCATGGACGAGGGTGGCCTGGTCTCTGATGACATCATCATGGGTATGGTAAAAGAGCGTATCACCGATGATGACTGCGCAAACGGTTACCTGTTTGATGGTTTCCCTCGCACAATCCCACAGGCTGAAGCCCTGAAAGAGGCTGGTGTTCCGATTGATGCCGTTGTTGAGATCGATGTTCCTGATGAGGAGATCATCAAGCGTATGTCAGGTCGTCGCGTCCATCTTGCCTCTGGCCGCACCTACCACGTTGTTTTCAATCCACCCAAAGATGAAGGCAAGGATGATGTAACTGGTGAGGATCTGATCCAGCGAGAGGATGATCAGGAAGAGACCGTAAAGGCTCGTCTCAACATCTACCATGAACAGACGGAGCCTCTGATCAGCTTCTACAACAACGAAGACTGCAACTACATTAAGGTTAACGGTGTTGGCAGTGTTGATGAGATTAAGAACCAGATCTTTGATGGACTAGGCGGATAAACAACATCTTCCTGAAAACAAAAAAGCCGCTCAATGAGCGGCTTTTTTGTTGATGTGATTACAGGCGATGCCGGCTTTGACAAAACCGATGACATAGATCACGAGCAACAGGACGCAGATCTTGGCGACGTCCATTACGAAGAAATGTAGTACAGCACCCCAGTGGCTTGCTGGTGACAAGGCCAACCCCTGATAAACGAGCAAACTGGCCAGTTGCTCAAACAATGGTTTATTCTCCGGCAGTAGATTGGACAGAAGGAAGCGCAAAGGAAAGCATGGCAGCAGCCAACACGAAACCCGATGACAGCCACAGACAGCCCTCCAGTCCATACGTCTGGTAGATCAACCCGGATAAGACCGTGCCCGCCAGACGGCCACCGGCATTGGCCATGTAGTAAAATCCGACGTTCATCGACACCTGGTCATGATCGGAATAGGCCAAAATCAGGTAGGAGTGCACCGCCGAATTGATCGCAAAGACAATACCGAACAGAATCAACCCTGTGACCAGCACAGTTTCAATTGGCCAGCCCCGCTGCATTGCAATGACAATACCGGCTGGAAATACCGCCAGCACAAAAGCCAAGAATCTTGCAGTTCCTCCACCAGGCCCCTGTCCATGATGACTACGCCGCAGTAGTTTTGGTGCTGACGCCTGTACAAACCCATAACCGATGACCCAGGCTGCCATAAAAGTACCCACGCCGGTCACTGACCAGCCAGCCACTTCCACCAGAAACACCGGCAAGGCCACGACAAACCACACATCGCGTGAACCAAACAGGAAAAAACGCGCTGCCGACAGCCAATTGATCGCGGGCACTTTGGAAAACACCTGGGTAAACTTCGGTTTGGACGTCATCTTGCCAACACCCGAAGGCAGCATGACCGCCGTAATGATCAGCACGACAAACAGCATGCATGCCAACACAATCAAAGCACCGCGAAAGCCGATCCATTCAAGCAATGCAGCACCCACGAAAAAACCACCGCCCTTGAGCGCGTTTTTAGAACCGGTCAGAACGGCCACCCATTTAAACAGCTTTGACTCACCACCATCACCGGCAATAAGTTTTACCGAGGCCTTGGCAGACATCTTGTTCAGGTCCTTGGCAATGCCGGACAAGGCCTGTGCCGCCATCACATAGACCACCGATAACCAGGCATCCGGCACGGTAAGCATCGCCAGCGCTACCACCTGCATCCCCATCCCGATGTTCATTGTCAGGTTAAGACCGATGCGCGCCCCGAGCCAACCGCCGACCAGGTTGGTGACCATGCCGAAAAACTCGTAGAAGAGAAACAGCATCGCCACTTCGAACGGCGAATAACCCAGCAGGTGGAAATACAGCACTACCAGCATGCGGATGGCGCCGTCGGTAACGGTGAAGGCCCAGTAGCCCCCCGTTACAACCAGGTAATGACGAATAGACTGTTGCATGATGCGCGACTATTTATAAGCTCCTCTCCACATGAGGAACACCCAAATAAAAACCGGCATCCTGACTTAACAAGATACCGGCTCACCCTTCTCCCAAATAACCTTTACGTGAAGATCAGACTGCTCTCTTTCTCTGTACAGAATATCTTCTTGATCTGAGCAATAAGAGGCATCATCTCATCGGTTTTGACTGAGCAATATATCTTGTTGTGAACTCTTCTGGATTTCACAATTCCTGCCTTTCTGAGAACCTCAACATGTTGTGAGACATTGCTCTGAGTTGATCCAACATGTCCCAGAATATCATTGACAATCATCTCCTCATCCCCAAGAAGACATAGAATTTTCAGCCTCATAGGGTGACTCAGTGCCTGTAGCGTAGATGCCGTTTGGGTTAACTCGTCCTTGTTGTCAAACACATCGCATTTCTGCTGTGCCTGAAGATTTGATACGTCTTGCAAAATAACACTCCCCCCTCATCTGTTTGGTACCCCTCTCCACCAAAGTTTTTAAGCTCTCCTCCAGTGGTGGGGTGAGGGTATCGTACCATTAACAGCGGGCAGACCTATATACGTAGAAATACGTATTCTGCGGTCAAATTGACAAAATCAGCTGTGGTATTGCGCGCTCAACTCATGAACAGCATCCACAAAGACTCCAGCATTTTCAGGATCTACGTGCTGATGAATGCCGTGACCAAGATTAAATACATGGCCCGAGCCACTACCGTATCTACCAAGTATCGTAGCCACCTCTTCACGAATACGTTCTGGTGTGCCGTAGAGTACGGATGGATCCATATTTCCCTGCAGAGCCACACGATCACCAACCTGGGCACGAGCATTGCCAATATCGACTGTCCAATCCAGACCCAATCCATCACATCCGGTATCTGCCATTGAGTCAAGCCAGAGCCCGCCACCCTTGGTAAAGAGAATAACTGGAACCTTGCGCCCATCGTTTTCGCGAGTTAGGCCGTCTACAATCTGTTGCATATACTGCAGCGAAAACTCTTTATAGGCATCGTGTGACAGTGCGCCACCCCAGCTATCGAAGACCATTACTGCTTGCGCACCAGCAGCAATCTGGGCATTTAGATAAGCTGTCACTGACTTGGCAGTTACATCAAGAATTTTGTGCAACATGGCTGGGTCGGAGTACATCATCGCCTTGGTGATGGCGTACTCCTTGCTAGACTTTCCCTCCACCATATAGGTTGCCAGAGTCCATGGGCTACCAGCAAAACCAATCAGAGGTACCCGTCCATCCAGCTCTCTGCGAATAGTGCGAACCGCATCCATCACATACTTTAGTTCACCCTCAGGGTCTGGCATAAACAGTTTGTCCACATCAGCTGCGGTACGAACAGGACGCTCAAAATTCGGCCCCTCACCCTCGGCAAAGTAGAGCCCAAGACCCATTGCATCAGGCACTGTAAGGATATCAGAAAAGAGAATAGCAGCATCCAGAGGGAAACGTTCCAGCGGCTGAATGGTAACCTCACAGGCCAATTCGGGATTCTTGCACAGATCCATAAAACTGCCGGCCTGGGCACGAGTTGCCTTGTACTCAGGCAGATAACGTCCTGCCTGGCGCATCATCCAAACTGGGGTAACATCTACAGGCTCATGCATCAATGCACGAAGAAAACGATCATTTTTTAGTTCTGACATATATCCTCCTTAAACTACTACTTTTCTCTTCCTCTGTTTTGATGGCGATTTTACTCTACTTTGCACACATTGAATGAAGATAGAACATAAAAAAAGGGCATCCCGAAGAGATGCCCTTTTTCAAAATCTGTTTCGACAGACGAGTTACATCTCTCCGTATTTCTGACGGAATTTGTCAACACGACCAGCTGTATCCACAATCTTTTGCTTTCCGGTAAAGAAAGGGTGGCACTGAGAACATACGTCGATATGCAAAGTATCGTCCGCCATGGTGGACTTGGTTGTAAATGCATGACCGCAACTACAGGTTATGTCTACTTCAGTGTACTCTGGGTGAATTCCGCTCTTCATCACATTATCTCAACTATTCAAATTCATTCTATTGGCCTCAAGGGGCCAAATCCGGACGCGAATTATACCTAAAACAGGTGTTTTGACAACAACTATCGCTTCATTGCATCGAAGAAGTCAGCATTGCTCTTGGTAGCACGCAGGCGTTCAAGCACAAATTCCATTGCTGCCAGCTCGTCCATTGGATGCAACACTTTGCGCAACAACCAGATCTTCTGTATCTCATCAGGATTGGTCAACAACTCCTCACGACGAGTGCCAGAACGGTTGATATTGATAGCCGGGAATACACGCTTCTCAGCAATACGGCGATCCAGATGGAGCTCCATGTTGCCGGTACCCTTGAACTCTTCATAAATAACATCATCCATTCTAGACCCAGTCTCAACCAGTGCTGTTGCAATAATGGTCAGACTTCCGCCCTCCTCCACATTACGTGCCGCACCAAAGAACCTTTTTGGGCGATGCAACGCATTGGCATCAACACCACCAGTCAACACCTTTCCTGACGAGGGGGCAACTGTATTGTAGGCACGGGCCAGACGGGTAATGGAATCAAGCAAAATAACCACATCCTTCTTGTGTTCGACCATCCGTTTTGCTTTTTCGATGACCATCTCTGCAACCTGTACATGACGAGATGCCGGCTCGTCAAATGTACTGGAGACAACCTCGCCCTTTACAGAGCGCTGCATCTCGGTAACCTCCTCCGGACGCTCGTCAATTAGAAGTACAATCAGCTGCACTTCAGGATGGTTGTACTCAATCGCCTTGGCAATATTCTGAATAATTACCGTCTTACCAGCCTTTGGAGGAGATACAATCAATCCACGCTGCCCCTTGCCGATTGGGGAGGCTAGATCTATCAATCTTGCTGTCAGATCCTCTGTACTACCGTTACCACGCTCCATAGTAAGACGGTCATTGGCATGCAGTGGTGTCAAATTTTCGAACAGGGTCTTGTTTTTGCCCTTTTCAGGTGATTCACCATTGATATTGTCTACTCTCTGGAGCGCAAAATAACGTTCTCCCTTCTTCGGAGCCCTGACCGTACCTGTAACTGTGTCTCCCGTACGCATCCCAAAACGACGGATCTGATTGGGTGACACATACACATCATCTGGTCCCGCCAGATAAGAGCCATCACTGGAACGCAGAAAACCAAAACCATCCTGCAAAACCTCAAGTACACCGCCAGCCTCAATGCTATCCCCGCGCTTCGCCAGCCCCTTCAGGATGGTGAACACCAGATCCTGTTTTCTCTGACGATTTTGGACATTGATCTCGCTTGCCTGAGCGATTTCATGAAGCTCTGGAACAGTCTTGAGCTTAAGTTCTGCTAAATTCATTATGATTGATTTTCCTATATAGGATTGGTTGTGAAAGTTTGAATTAAGATTGTTTGGCTGTACCAGATAACCTCGAAGCGAGGCAAAACAGCCGGATTATGTATGGTAAAACTGGTCACGGCCTGAAAGAGACAGGCCGTGACAAAAAATATCTAAATATTTTCCTCAATAAATGCAGAAAGTTGTGATTTGTTAACTGCCCCTACCTTGGTTGCCTCAACGGCACCGCCCTTATAGAGCATCAGAGTTGGAATTCCACGAATACCGAACTTTGGTGGGGTATTTGGGTTCTCATCAATATTAAGCTTTGTTACCTTGACTCGCCCTGCATACTCACCCGCAATCTCTTCAAGTACCGGACCAATCATCTTGCATGGACCACACCACTCTGCCCAGAAATCTACCAGCACTGGAAGCTCTGCAGCCAGCACCTCATCATCAAAGCTGTCGTCGGTAATATGGACAATATCGTCACTCATTGTTTGCTTGCTCCTTTAAGAAGGGATTTTTTTGGGACTGGCATCGCGGACGATGAGCCCTGTAACTGAATGTTTTGGATCTTCTGCCACCTAATAGCAGATTTAATTTCCTCTATTTCAGCTCAATCCCCCAGACAATGCAAGCCTTAATTTTCACATTCTTCAGGGTTCCATTACAGTTTCTGCTATTCTCCGCACCCATGAACTCACAGAACAAAACAAATGATAATCCTAAAGACGACAACAGATCGCATCTTTCAGATACCCTATTCTCATCTCTAAAGCTCTCTCCCGAGCTTGTCAAGGGTGTGGATGCCCTTGGCTTTGAATACTGCACTCCAATTCAGGCAGGTACATTGCCTCTGGCTCTGGAGGGAAAAGATATTGCTGGTCAGGCCCAAACCGGGACAGGAAAAACTGCAGCCTTTCTATTGGCAATCATGGATCGTCTATTAAGAAAACACCCTCCACACTGGAAAAACGTAAATCAACCACGGGCTCTTATTCTTGCTCCTACACGCGAACTGGCAATCCAGATTCACAATGATGCGGAACAGCTCGGTAAATTTACCGAACTCAAACTTGGGCTCGCTTATGGCGGCACGGGTTATGAGCAGCAGCGCAAGGTTATCGAGAACGGTGTAGATATCCTGATTGGTACACCAGGACGCATAATCGACTACTTCAAGCAGCATGTTTTTGACCTCAAGGCGGCCGAGGTTGTAGTTATGGACGAGGCTGATCGCATGTTTGATCTTGGTTTTATCAAGGACATTCGTTTTCTTATGAACCGCGCCCCTAAACCGGAAAAACGTCAGAGCATGCTCTTCTCGGCCACTCTATCATTCCGTGTCATGGAACTGGCATACGACCATATGAACAGCCCTGAACAGATCAAAATAGAGCCTGAACAGGTTACCGCCTCCAATGTGAACGAGGTAGTCTACTACCCGGCCAACAACGAGAAGATACCCCTGCTGATTGGTTTGATGAAGGATATGGCTCCGCACCGTAGTATTGTCTTCGTTAACACCAAATTTGAGGCTGACAAGGTATGGAGCTTCCTCGAAGGCAATGACTTTCCTGCTGCTGTACTCTCTGGCGATGTGCCACAGAAAAAACGCCAACAGCTATTAGAGAAATTTCAGAAGGGAGAGGTTCCCGTACTGGTTGCTACAGACGTTGCTGCACGAGGCCTGCATATCCCAGAAGTCAGTCATGTCTTTAACTACGATCTGTCGCAGGATCGTGAGGACTATGTTCACCGTATTGGCAGAACTGCCCGTGCCGGTGCCAGTGGAGATGCCATCAGTTTTGCCTGTGAAAAATACTCCTTTTCACTGCCTGATATCGAAGACTATATCGACCACAAGATTCCAGTCGGAGCAATTACCAGCAACATGCTGGCTGAACTGAAGCCACCTGTCAAACGTCCATCAAGAAATCGAGGGGGAAAAGCGGGGAATCGCTCTTCCAACAATGGGTATCATGGCAAATCTCACTCAGGACATAGAAACGGGCAACGTAGACGCCCCCGGAACCGCTAGAGTTGTTACCTGACTGGTATTAACTCACGAAACCCGTTAATTGCATCAAAATCCTCCACACTCTTTGGAGGATTTTTTGTGTCCGGCTGGTAAACTGCCAACAGGTGGCAAATTCCGTACTGCTGCGCCGAGCGCAACACACTGAGGCTATCATCTATCAATAGCGTCTGTTGCGGGTCAAATTGTTCATGCTCCTGTAGACGCTCCCAAAACTCCGGGTGCTCCTTTGGCAGACCAAGATCATGCGCACAGATGATCTCATCAAGATATGGACCGAGTTCAGTTTTACGCATCTTCAGATCAAGACTTTTGCCATGAGCATTGGTCACCAATACTGCACGCCGCCCTGAATCACGTACTGCATCAAGAAAATCACGTACATGTGGATGCTCTGCAATCAGATGGTGGACCTCCTCCTTGAGCTGGAGAATATCAAGGTCCAGCTCTCTGCTCCAGTGGTCTACGCAGTACCACTCCAGCGTCCCTTCAATCGCCTGACAGCGCTGGTAAACCTCCTGCTTTGCCTCATGCAGTGAAAGATTCTTTTTCTCTCCATAGCGCATGGGAACATGCTCCAGCCAGAAATAATTATCAAAATGGAGATCCAGCAGGGTTCCGTCCATATCCAGAAGAACTGTTTCGATTTGTGACCAATCAACCATAGTGGGGTAGGATACTCCATATGTCTAAAAATCGAACCCCTCCAGAGATTCTGAATACCAAGATCTGTGCAAAAAGCCGCCTCTTCACTATAGAGTCGGTTGATCTTAGATTCTCCAACGGAGTAGAGGCACAGTGGGAGAGATTGAAGAGCTCGTCTCGTGGAGCAGTTCTTATAGTACCAATGGTGGATGAGGATACCGTGCTGATGATTCGAGAGTATGCCGTTGGGGTAGGCCGTTACGAGCTAGCCCTTCCAAAGGGGAAAATAGATGTGGGTGAATCCATTCTGGAAGCAGCCAACCGAGAGATGATGGAGGAGGTAGGTTATGGTGCCAACAAGTTGGAGCATATTGACTCCCTTACCATTGCGCCCGGTTACCTCGGCCACACTACCCATATAGTTGTTGGTAGAGAGCTATACGAGAAGAGACTGCCGGGAGATGAGCCGGAGGAGATAGAGGTCATTCCCTGGAAACTTAGCCAATTGAATAAATTAATCGAACAAGAAGAGATGACCGAGGCTCGCACTATCGCTGCCCTGTTTATGGTTAGAGAGATGCAATAATGAATACCCTTGAGCTACAACCACTAATTGCCCCTCTGATCTCACTGACTCAGCGTGCCGGTGAGGGCATCTTGAAAATCTACGATGCCGGCTTCTCGGTCACTGACAAGAAGGACGACACCCCACTTACCGAGGCCGATCTAGCTGCCCACACTATCATCACCGAAGGGCTGGCACAGCTTACACCCGAGATACCTGTTCTCTCCGAGGAGTCAGATCTCATTCCGTTTGAGGAGAGAAAACAGTGGCAACGTTACTGGTTGATCGACCCCCTTGATGGCACCAGAGAGTTCATCAAACAAAATGGTGAGTTTACCGTCAACATAGCCCTTATTGAGAACCAGCGCCCAATTATTGGAGTAATTCAGGTGCCTGTTAACAAGATTCTATACTATGCATGGCGTGACGGAGGATCATGGAAACAGCTTCCCGACGAATTGCCATCACAAATCCATGCTCGCTCTCCATCAGAAGAACAACTGGTGGTTGCAGGCAGTCGATCTCATCACAACGAGGTTATCACCGACTTCCTGGACAAGATTGGCTCACATCGCATCTTCCCCATGGGCAGCTCGCTCAAATCATGCCTGATTGCCGAAGGCAAAGCTGACCTCTATCCTCGTCTTGGGCCTACATCAGAGTGGGATACCGCTGCAGCACAGTGCATTGTTGAAGAGGCTGGTGGACAGATTACCGATACCGCAATGAATCCACTGCGGTACAACACCAAGGAGTCTCTGCTGAACCCGCACTTCTTTGTTTTTGGAAAGGGAACGCGCAACTGGTCACGCTACCTTTAGAGATACCAGGCCGTGAGCCTGAGGAGCCTCTGAAAAAGCTTGATGGGATGGAGATCTGATTGGGTCACGACGTGAGCTGCCCTAAGACTGAACAGCAGGGATTGGGCAGCAGTCATCGCCGTAGACCGCCATGACCTCTTTTAGCTCCTCCAGCATCGATTTACACTCATCAATCGACAGATTTTCACAGGGGTGAACCTCCTCTCCTGCCTCTAGCTGACGAATGATTTCACGCGTCTTTTCGCAGCCCATCTGACCAACGATCTCCAACGCTCGATCAACCTTCTTCTGATCCATAACTAATCTTATCCTGCTGACAAGCAGCCCTTATAAACCCAATATAAGCGAATCATTACATAAATTCTGGAACAAAAACACCCGTCCATACAACAAGATGCTCGGCTTTCTACGTATTGACGTCAGCTGACGTCAACCTCCACTTCAACAGAGCAGGTCCTACCAGTGTGGTTACAACTGTCATAATCACCACGGCAGAAAAGAGCGATGGGCCAAGAACACCAAGCCCTTTTCCTATCGCTGCCATGATAAGTGCAACCTCGCCTCGAGGAACCATGCCCGCACCAATAGCTGATCTTGATAGATGACGTTCTGCACCAAGCCCGCTGATCATCTTGCCAACAATCGCAACAATAGTCAGAGCCGAAGCAAGCAGAACAATCTCCTGATCAAGAAAAACCTCAAGCTTTACCTGCATCCCCATCAACACAAAGAAAATTGGAGCGAAGACAGCCTCAAAGGGGCGTATCTGTTCACGAATCTCATGATCAAGCCTACACTCTCTATTCTCTAAATCGCACTCTTTCATCCAGTAATTGAATTCATGGTTGCTCAGAATTAACCCTGCGGCAAAGGCCCCTACGATTGCAGAGAGGCCCACAAAATCAGCCAACCAGGAGAGGCTGGTCAGCATCAGGAACGCAATAAACAGCTCTGCCTCCCACAGATCAAGGTGGTGAAGATGCTTGATCACAGCACGAATTATCCTGGGGACCAGCAGATATATAGAGGCCAAAAACATTGCTGCCTGAATAATGGAGTAGACAATACTTGTCATATCCAGGCTGCCACGAGAGACCGCATCAATACCAATTGCCATAAGAACCAGCCCCAACACATCATCAATAACTGCCGCACTCAAGACAACACGTGCAACCTCAGTGTTGTCTTGGTTGAGGTCATGAAAAACCCGTGCAGAAATACCAATGCTGGTGGCACAAAGCGCAATAGCAACCAGTAGATTAGTGGTCCAGTGAGCCTGGGGCGCAAGCAACTGCATTACTCCAATACCAAAAACAAACGGTGCAATCACCCCAATCATTGCAACCCGAAATGCCGATTTTGCCGATGCTTGCAGCTCGATTGTGGATGAGTTCAGCCCAACCGCAAAAAGCAGAAAGAGCAGGCCAATTCTGGAAAAACTATCAATAATCTGGATTACATCAGTAATTTTACCGCCCTGAGAGCTAGAGAGAATTGGTAGCATCTCATCTGCCAGCTCATCTCCAAGGGTGATCTTAAGAGCCTGTTCAAGCGTGACACCCGCATCAAGAGAGAGGTTTATTGCATTGAATACCGCGCCTGATTCACGCAAAACCGAGATCAGATCACTTCCAATCCAGTAACCAATATTTCCAATCAACATCCCAAAGGCAAGCTCACCCAGCACAGATGGCTGATTGAGACGTTTTGCAATATGTCGCCCCAACAGAGCCAACAGCGTAATAACTGTTAGCCCAAGAAGAACTGGAGCTACAGGATCGGTGTGGATAGATTCCATATCGTTTTAATCATATCGTCAATCAGACTTGGCGGCTACCACACCCTGGATTGCCAAAAAAGAAAACGACCTACCGGATAACCGATAAGTCGTTGTTTATATGGTGGCCGGAGGTGGAATCGAACCACCGACACGAGGATTTTCAATCCTCTGCTCTACCAACTGAGCTATCCGGCCAAAAACATGTTCTGCTCTCAATAACAGAGACTGCGAAAGGATGCGTATTGAAGCGCATCACGGAGCTCTGGTCAAGAGATTGGAGGATTCATTCTGCTATCACTCTGTTCCTGCCCTCATTTTTAGCTCTGTATAACGCCTCATCTGCCCGTTTAAGCAGATCATCAAGATCTGCATCCTCAACCATTGCAGAAACACCAGCACTGATAGTCAAGGCATCTACCGGAGAAAAATCTGTATATTCAACTGTTGAACGAACTCTCTCTGCCAACCTCATACCTCCGTCAATTGCCGTATCCGGTGCCAGCACTACAAACTCTTCCCCTCCCATTCTGTACAAACTATCTGTATCTCGCAACAGACTACTTACAACCTCAACCAAATGAATCAGCAGTCTGTCTCCAGCCGCATGTCCGTACCGATCATTCACCTCCTTGAAGTAATCAAGATCAAACATTATCAGAGAGAATGGGTGACGGTACCTGCGGTATCTCATCATCTCTTGGGTTGCTCTATCCTGCAGTGCCTGGCGGTTTAGTGCGCCAGTCATATTGTCGTGAATTACCAGCTCCTGCAGGTCTGTCTGGGAGCTCTTAAGATTGTCTAGCTCCTCTCGATACTCTGTAATATCTGCCGAAATGGAGCCAACACCAACCAGCTTATCCCTGTCGTCATACATGGGAAAAACTGTAGTCAGATAGCAATGCCGCCCATCAGTCAGAGTAATCTCTTCCTCAAAGGTCATCTCCCTGTTCTGCTCAACAGTCAATTGTTCGTTTTTTCGATGACCCCTAGCAAGCTCTTCGCTGTAGGCGCCGAAATGGGGTTTCTCAAGAATATCTTCTGAATTGACCCGGAAAAGGTTTATCCACCCCTGGTTTACCCACACAAACCTACCCTTTATATCCTTGAAATAGATAACAGGTGCACTGCTGGCTCTCAGTGAATCTACAATATTCATGCTGCTCATCTTGCCCCTCCAGAAGAAGCTCGAGTCTGCATTGTCTGCCTCTTTATAGAGGTCGTCAATCAAGAAAACCACCATTCCATTGACACCACAGGTAGATCGAACGACAATCCGCGGCTGACAACAGATTCAAACAACTACCTCTGACCCACCATGGTTATTCTTCTCAACGGTAAAAACCGCACCCTTCCAGACAAATCTACAGCCGCAGACCTTATCGAGGAGCTGCAACTAACGGGAAGACGAATTGCAATAGAGATCAACCTGGAGATTGTCTCCAGAAGCGGCTACGAGACACATCTACTACATGATGGAGACAAGGTTGAGATCGTCCACGCTATTGGTGGTGGTTAAAGAGTAAACAGAGACAACAGAAACATCAGGAAAACAATGTTATGGATACAAATGACGGCTTTGTAATTGCTGGAAAAACATACAACTCCCGCCTGCTGGTTGGATCAGGAAAATACAAGGATCTGGAAGAGACCAGATTAGCCACAGAGGCCAGTGGGGCAGAGATTGTGACTGTCGCTATTCGCCGCTCCAATATTGGACAGAATCCTGACGAACCCAACTTGCTTGATGCCATACCCCCAGAAAAATACACCATTCTGCCCAATACAGCTGGCTGTTTTACTGCTGATGACGCAATTCGAACCTGTCGCCTGGCGCGTGAACTACTGGACGGTCATGATCTGGTTAAACTCGAAGTTCTCGGGGATGAGAAAACCCTGTACCCGGATGTTACCGCCACACTTGAGGCAGCAGAAGTTCTGATAAAGGATGGCTTCAAGGTCATGGTATATACAACTGATGACCCACTAATTGCCAAACGCCTGGAAGAGATGGGATGTGTAGCTGTTATGCCTCTGGCAGCCCCAATCGGCTCTGGGTTAGGAGTCCGCAACCCCCACAATATTCGACTTATTGTAGAGAATGCCAATGTACCCATTCTGGTAGATGCGGGAGTTGGAACAGCCTCGGATGCAGCCATTGCCATGGAGCTGGGCTGTGACGGTGTATTGATGAATACTGCAATTGCAGCAGCCAAAGATCCAGTCTTGATGGCATCAGCAATGAAAAAGGGAATTGAGGCAGGTCGTGAAGCATTCCTTGCTGGACGCATGCCCAAGAAAGCCTATGCTAGCGCCTCTTCTCCAATAGACGGGCACTTCATCTAACAGGCTACACAACCGTGGTCTCTCCAGAAAAGCTGTTCCACATTCGCTCTTTTGTGCGCCGTGAGGGGCGTATGACCAGGAGTCAACAGCGTGCACTTGATGAGTTATGGCCCAGATTTGGTATTGATTCCGGTGACGCTATGGATCCTCCCGCCCTGTTTCAACGTAGTGCACCACTTCACCTTGAGATCGGCTTTGGTATGGGTCATGCCCTGCTGGAGCTGGCTCTGGCAAACCCCGGTTCAGACTATCTTGGAATTGAGGTACACCGCCCTGGAGTTGGACGGCTGCTGGATGAGATTGACAAAAAGGGGGTCAAAAACATCCGTCTGCTAAAACATGATGCCATTGAGGCCATTAGTGAGCAGATTCCGAAGGGCTCCCTTGACTCGGTTATGCTATTTTTCCCAGATCCGTGGCATAAAAAACGGCACCACAAACGCCGTATCGTGAAACCTGAATTTGTCAGAAAAATTCATAACATTCTGAAGCCTGGAGGAGTATTCCACCTGGCAACTGACTGGGAAGAGTACTCGGAGTGGATGATGGAGATCATTAGCAATGAACCTGGTCTTGTAAATGTGGCCGGGGCTGGCAACTTCTCAATACGACCTGAATCTCGCCCAGTTACCAAGTTCGAAAAACGTGGGATAAGACTGGGTCACGGGGTCTGGGATCTGCTCTTCGAGAAGATTGAAGAGTAGGATATACTCGTCAAAACTTTCAAGGAGGATCATGATAACCATGGAGAGAAACCGCTTTACCACTGCACTCTATCTGGTTGCACTTACTGTTGGAGCTGTTATTGCCTACAAATTGGGAGGATTATGGGTCCAGGATGAGAACCCTGGCCCTGCAGAGCAACAGTCAGCCTCGATACCGCCTCGTACTATCGACTTTCAGCTTGATGGGAATGTAATCAATGCCTGGGATATTCCAGCCTTCTCTCTGGAGGATACCAACGGGGAGTTTCATAGTCTGAGTGACTGGAAGGGTAAGGTAATAATGCTCAACTTCTGGGCTACCTGGTGCCCTCCATGCAAATATGAGATTCCTGAGTTTATTGAGTATCAGAGCCAGTATGGCGAGAATGGTTTTCAGATTATCGGTATCGGTATTGATGATCCAAACAAGATAAAAAACTTCGCCCGCACCCTAGAGATCAACTATCCAGTTCTGCTAGCTACCAGCAGCGCAATCATGGCTGACTGGGGCAACAATGATCAGGTTCTCCCATACTCTGTGGTTATTGATAGAGATGGTCGTATTCGCTATATTCACCGCGGTCAACTTAGCAAGCTCTCATTCGACAGTGAGATAAAACCAATTATTTTAGAGTAAAAATTGATTATGGGATCAGATGAAAAAATTGTTATTCTAGGTGCTGGATTTGCTGCCCTGACTGCGGTCAAGACACTGCGCAAAAAACGTTTCAGTGGCTCCATCACCATGGTTGCTTCGCGCCCAATATTCTCCTATCTACCCAGCACTATCTGGATACCATCTGGCCTGCGCTCACGTGAGGATCTGGAGATCCCTCTGGAAAACTTTTTTGCCCGTTTTAATGTACGTTTCTTTCAGGGTAGCGTTACCGGCCTCGATGCAGAGAGCCGTCAGGTCAATACTGATCAGTGCGCACTGCCTTATGACCGTCTACTGATTGCGAGTGGCGCCAGCTTCATCAAGAAACTACCTGGAATCAAGGAGCATGCAATTATCCCTTGTGATGGCATTCATGCTGGTGAACAAATTCGTGACCGCATCGCAGCAATGGATGGTGGATCAATCGCAATGGGGTTTGGGGGCAACCCTAAAGAGCCTGCAGGAATGCGTGGTGGGCCGGTTTTCGAGTTCCTCTACGGCATTGATACCCTGCTACGCAAACAGGGGCGACGTGATCGGTTCAAAATCACCTTCTTCAGCCCGGCCCCTGAACCCGGCAAAAAACTTGGGCCAAAAGCCGCTGGGGGGCTGTTGCGTGAGATGAAAAAACGTGGGATAGAGACTCACCTCGGGCACAAAATGAAAGGCTTCACAGAAAATTCTGTAATTACTGAAGGGGGCGAGATTGAGAGTAACCTCACCCTGTTTATGCCTGGACTAACAGGTTCCGTATGGCTTTCTGAGAGTGGTCTTCCACTATCCCCGGGGGGGTTTGTTGTTGCTGACAAGGGAGGTCGCGTCCCCGGCTTCAACAACGTCTATGTTGCGGGTGACAGCGGAAGCTTTCCTGGCCCTGAGTGGATGCCAAAGCAGGCTCATATGGCAGATCTACAGGCTGCGGCTGCAGTCAAAAATATGCTTTCGGATATGACAGGAAGCCCTGAGAATCATCACTTCAAGGTTGAGCTGATATGTATTGTTGACTCGGTCAACTCTGGAGTTCTGGTATATAGGGATATGAAGCGCGCAATAATCTTCAAGACCCGTCTCTTTCACTGGGCCAAACTTCTGTTTGAGTGGATCTATCTGCGCGGAGTTCGCTAAGAGCCGCCCTGGCAGTCTGTCCGGGAATAGTTACGGCAGGTTACGGTTTATAAAGTCCCGCACAAAAGATTCCGGTTTGGCGCCCTGAAATCGCTCCACCTCTTCCCCATCGATAAAGGCGATTACTGTTGGAAAGCCACGTGCACCAAAGCGCCCGGCAATCTTCATATTCTCATCCTCTGCCTCAAGCTTGGCAAGGATAAACTCTCCGCTATACTCCCGGTCCAAGCGCTCAAGAATAGGCTCTAGCACCTTGCAAGGACCACACCACTCTGCACTGATGTCCAGCACTACCAGATGTTTTGAGGACTCTGCAATGACTGTCTGATCGAAATTATCGACATCAACCTGAATCAGAAGGCCTCCTCCAGAGAATCCCGGCGTGCATTTTTCTCCTCTTCCTCTTCACCCTCAGGGGTGATGAGAGCACAATAATTACTGCCGAAATCCTCTCCATCAAGGCGGCGGTAGATATAGTCGATAGCCATATCCTCATTGGGATGAATATTCTCTGCACCAACATGTCCAAACAGGCCTGTGCGCTGCATGACCTTGTGGATCTGCGCCTTGAGACCACTAAACACCAGAGTAATCTCATTATCCTTTAGCCGGTTAACCAACTGATGAAGCATCTCCTCACCAGAGGCATCAAGCTGATTAATGGCATCACCAACCACCAGGACATACTTTACATCCGGGCGTGCACATAACGCCTCAAGAATTGCCTCTTCAAAATAGGAGACATTTGCAAAGTAGAGAGAGCCATCAAAACGAAGAACTACAATGCGCTTATCCTGTGGAAGATTATGGACACTGATATCGCGCAGGGTTCCATCAGCATAGCGCCCCAGAATTGCCACACGAGGCTTCATTGTTGTATAGAGGTATAGACCAAGCGCCAACAGGGCACCAATCATAATGCCTTGATCGAGATGGGGGGCAAACCCCAGAGTTGCAACAAATGTAACTATTGATGCTGCACCATCATGTTTATTGGCAATCCAGGTATGTTTGAATGCCTTGAAATTAATCAGGCCGATTACTGCCATCATGATTACCGCTGCCAGCACAGCCTTTGGCAGATGATATAGAAGCGGGGTCAGAAAGAGCAGGGTTATCAGCACCAGTACTGCAGTAAAGACCGAAGACATTCCAGTCTTTGCCCCTGCATTGAGGTTTACTGCAGATCGCGAGAAGGAGCCACTGGCCGGATAGGCTTGGGAGAAACTGCCCACAATATTGGCCAACCCCTGTCCAATCAACTCCTGATTAGGGTCAACCCTATCCTTGGTCTTGGCTGCCATCGCCTTGGCGATGGAGATCGCCTCCATAAAACCAACCATGGAGATAACAATTGCACTGGTAAAGAGAATACCAAGCACCTCAAGGTTGATGGTTGGAACCTTCATCTCCGGAAGGCCTTCAGGAATCTCTCCAACAACTGCACCCCCCATACCCTGGAAACCGATCATGTAGCTCAATACAGTAGTAATTACCACAGCCAACAGAACTCCTGGCAGTTTGGGCATAAACTTCTTGGCTCCCATCATGATGGCAAAGGCCAAAACCCCCATAAAGAGGGTCATCATATGAGTATCACCCAACTGCTGCAATACTCCCCAGATATCACCAATAAAAAAGTCACTACGATCCTTGGTTACTCCAAAAATCTTGTTTAGCTGAGAGAGGCCAATAACCATCGCTGCTGCATTGGTAAAACCAACAATCACCGGATGTGAAAGAA
Source organism: Candidatus Thiopontia autotrophica (assembly GCA_014384675.1). NCBI lineage: Bacteria > Pseudomonadati > Pseudomonadota > Gammaproteobacteria > Candidatus Thiopontia > Candidatus Thiopontia autotrophica. The sequence goes on from JACNFK010000017.1 coordinate 41,811, forward strand.
AGTTGACCACCACTCCCAATTTCAACACGCCAAGCGTTAACTGAAATAGCCCGACTAGAAGAGCCAGCAGAACGGCCAGTGGCACATAAAACTGAACCAACTGCTCCTGATTCATTGCATCAATACTGCTCACACCTTCAGGCAGGTTGGATTGCAGTGCAGTTCCCACAGCAACAGCGGTTAACAGCGAGACCACCGCAACCGGCCCAGTCCCTAACTGTTTGGAAGATCCCCAGAGCGCGGCCACCATCACCGGCAGAAACGATGCATATAGTCCAAAGTAGGCAGGAAGCCCTGCAAGCTGAGCGTAAGCCATGGACTGAGGTATAAGTACCAGGGCAACCGTAATACCCGCTATGAGATCAGCACGAATGGTCTCTCCATTCATTGGGAACCATTTCAGAAAGGGGAGAAAACGCTGGATCATTTCCATAAAACTATTACCGTTCAAAGGGTTACAAGGCACTCATATAACAACAAAAACACATATCAGACGACATAGAGACGATATGGAGCAGACGAGCTTGCTGGAGTGGCGGCAGATGATACCAATCAATCCCTTGTGATTCAAGGGAATATAAGAGCATAGCGGATTCCTTATTTTGCACGATCCTCCCCAACCTCTCTCAAAGTCAGCCTGTATAGCATCCAAACCTGAATAATGTGTATGGATAAAATTCAAAACATATCAAGACCGGCCACCTACACAGTAGACAAGAGTAGTCGAACCGGGGGATCATACGGATATGAAGCTACCATTACTGATTCTTCTGGGCGGCATCCTGGGAGGCTGTGCCAGCAGCAACCAGTTGCCGCCAGACACCACAACAGCCGTCCTCATCCCTCCTGTTAGCTGGAGTGCTGTTACGGCTGAAAATGCGGTTAGGCCAGGATCGATTACAGATGAATGGCTAAAAGATTTCAACTCTCCGCAGCTTGAGCAACTTGTTGCAGAAGCCATTGCCCATAATCATGACCTGAAGATTGCCGCACTTAATTGGTATAGCGCCAATGAGACCGCCTCCATAGCATCATCCAATCTTCTCCCCACTATTGAGGGAGGCATCAGTTCCAAACGATCTCGTTCAATCTCATCTACAGATCGTGCATCAATCAGTAACCGCCACACTCTTGATGTCTCGGCTGTCTGGGAGGTTGATCTCTGGAATAGGTTATCAAATCAGGAGCGTTCTGCTATAACCCTGACAGAGGCTGTGGCGGCTGATCTCAGAGCGGCGCGCCTCTCTCTTGCCGCCGAGGTAGCCCAAAACTGGTTTGATTCTGTGGAGTCAAAACAGCAGACAGAACTTGCTGAATATCAGCTTAATGCAGACCAACAGGCGTTGAAGGTGGTTGAGGATCGCTTTCAAAATGGACTGGTTGATGCGCTTGATCTACATCTCATAAAAATTGAGTTAACCGCATCAGAGGAGAGGCTAGCCAGCAAACGAATGGGACAGAACCTTCTATTGCGAGAATTGGAGACCCTGCTGGGTCGCTACCCTGCAGCAGAACTTACAGTCTCTGAGCCTATGCCAGAAATAGGCGGCTCTATTCCGGCAGGTCTGCCATCTGACTTGCTGAAGCGCCGCCCTGATATAGCGGCAAGCAACAAGCGTATGGTTGCGGCCGGCCTTGATGCAGAGGTTGCTGCAAAAAACCGTCTCCCCTCATTCTCCCTGACCGCCAGTGGTGGAACATCCAGTAGTGAATTAAAAAACCTGCTTGACTGGGATTTTCTGATCTGGAGCCTGCTGGGTGATCTCACTCAACCCCTATTTCAGCAGGAGAGGCTAAAGGCCGAGGAGATGCTGGAGAGAATCGAACACCGAGAGGCACTAATAAACCATGCGCAAATCATCCGGACTGCATTCAGGGAGGTGGAAGATGCGCTGGATGCCGACCACTATCAGCGCCTGAGAGTGGAGTCACTGACCCGCGCAGCCAATGAATCCCACTCTGCAGCTGTTCTGGCACTATACCGTTATCAGAACGGGCTCACCGATATCCTGACTTTGCTGGATGCGAAACAACGTGCATATACTCACGAAAGTAAACGTCTGCGAGCGGTTGCCGACCATATTAACAACAGAATCACTCTTCACCTGGCGCTGGGCGGATCCTTTTAATAAACATCCACTAGCTATAAAATAGAGAGACACCTCAAGGAATTAATAATTATGAAAACCCTCTTCACCTCTCTTTTAATACTTATCTTTCCGGTATCAAGCCTGGCATCTGGACAAACCGGTGAGGCTCTTGATCTGACTGGAGAGACTATTGGAATTCTATCCCTAATTATCTTTTCCCTTGCCTATCTCTTGGTAATGGCTGAGGAGTTTACCCACCTGAGAAAGTCCAAACCGGTACTGCTTGCAGCTGGCATTATCTGGGCGATGATCGCCACGGTCTACGCATCCCACGGTATGCCCCATGCTGCTGAAGTAGCCGTACGCCACAACTTCCTGGAATTTTCCGAGTTGATGATGTTCCTGCTGGTTGCCATGACTTATATAAATGCGTTGGAGGAGCGTCGTGTCTTCGAGGCACTACGATCCTGGCTGGTTCGCAAAGGTTTCGGATTCCGCCAGCTGTTCTGGCTAACCGGCATCCTTGCCTTCTTCATCTCCCCAATTGCTGACAATCTGACCACAGCACTGTTGATGTGTGCAGTGGTGCTGGCTGTGGGTGGTGACAACAGAAAGTTTATCCTCCTTGCCTGTATCAATATCGTGGTGGCAGCCAATGCAGGAGGCGCCTTCAGCCCCTTTGGTGATATCACCACCCTGATGGTCTGGCAAAAGGGAATTGTCGATTTTGGAACCTTCTTCGCACTGTTCATTCCATCTGTTGTTAACTTTGTGATCCCTGCCGCAATCATGCATTTCGCTATACCTGACATGCATCCTGAGGCAAGCGATGAGGTAACAACAATGAAGCGTGGTGCCCGACGCATTATCCTGCTGTTTTTGTTGACTATCTCGACAGCGGTTAGCTTCCACAACTTCCTGCACTTGCCGCCAGTTCTGGGAATGATGACCGGCCTGGCTTATCTACAGTTTTTCGGCTACTACCTGAAAAAGACCTTCGACAAGGATATCCCTGATAGTGGAGAGCATGGCGATCTTATGGATCCTGCCCTTCCCGCCCCTTTCGATATTTTCAACAAGGTGGCCCGTGCTGAGTGGGATACCCTGCTCTTCTTCTATGGGGTAATCCTGGCTGTTGGTGGCCTCGGATTTATTGGTTATCTCTCTCTTGCCTCTGAGGTGATGTACGCTCAATGGGGAGCCACCAATGCCAATGTGGCTGTTGGGGTACTCTCTGCTATTGTTGACAACATTCCCGTGATGTTTGCGGTTTTGACAATGATGCCTGATATGTCGATGGGACAGTGGCTACTGGTGACACTGACCGCTGGGGTTGGCGGAAGCATGCTCTCCATCGGATCTGCGGCCGGAGTTGCGCTGATGGGGCAGGCGCGCGGAAAGTACACCTTTGTTGGCCATCTCAAGTGGACCCCGGTGATCGCTCTTGGATATGCTGCCAGTATCTGGGTCCATCTACTGGTCAATGACTCCTATTTTGCACTCCCCGCTCTCGGGATTGCAGCAGGGGGCTAGTACCACCTCCCCCTATTCATAGAGCTATTGCTCCCCTGGAGACTCGATCACCACCTCTTCCAGATATTCCATCTGCTGAATAGCGCCATCCAGATCAATCTGATCCGGGTTGTCGGTAGACTGCTCACTCAGTAGCTCCCATAGCTCATCTTGCTCATAGGTCACACGAGAACCGTCACTGTCCTGAAAATAGGCGGCCCATGGAACAAACTTGGTCAACGGGAAGATCTGTCCAACCCGTGGTGAGATATCGATGTTGATCCCGGAGATAAAGAGCAGGCGCTTGCCATGATAGGCAGGATCCTGGGTGATGGTTCTGAAGGCGCGGTCAAATTCAACCTGTGAATTGATCTGTGCGGCAATCAGTGCCGGGGAGTTTGTAGTTACAATCTGTGGCATATAGGGTAGCAGATTTCTCTCCAGATGGTCGTGCCCCTCCTCTGCCTCCTGAATATTTCTCTCAAAAGAGAAGAGCTCTGCGCTCAATGCCGAACCAATTACCTGCGCCTCTCCCTCCTCCAGGAGTGAGAAACGCTCTGCAAAAGCGGCTGTTGCAAGAAACATCTTTGAGGTACTCAGTGCGCGCAGGATAAGATACTCCCCCTGCTCATCCTGTTGCACCATACTCTCCAGACACAGCACCAACCCCTCCTGGCGACGGCCATCAAGTAGCTGGTTGTCTATAGTTACCATAATCTCGCCATTACGCCGCTTCACCAGGATGTTTTCACAGGCAAAATGGTACTCGCTAAGATACCAGCTGGAGACCCCGGCAATCTTGCCACAGTCGGAGGTAGACTCGCAGTGGCTGGTCTGTAGCCTACGATAACTACCAAACTGCTCTGTATCCGGGTCATAGCCAACGTGGCTAGCCTGAATAATTACCATATCCTGGCCATGGTGGGCATGAGGCCCGTGGCGGTCGGTTGCCACAATGCCCCCAACTCGCCCATGGTTGAATGGAAAGGTACCAAAGTGTTTGGCGATTAGAATGATGGGGAAGCCTTGGTTCTCATCCGAACAGAAGGCGCGAGAGGGCATAATCCTGCCTGGCTCAAACCCCAGCGAGAGGCAGAAATTATAGAGCCTGGGAATGAATTGACTATAGCGCGTCATGCGCTGCTCTAGCTGAAAATCTCCCACCGATCTCATTCTCTATTCTCCATCTTGTTTAATATTCATAAATAGTGCCAGCAGGTCATTGAGAAACTCTCTTCCGTGGTCGGTTGCAACAACCTGCTCTCCGGTGCGTAACAGTAACCCCTCTCTGCACCCCTTTTCAACTGTTGACTCTACCCTATTCCAACTGCAACCGGTACGCTCCTCAAATTGCCTCACTGTAAACGGCTCATTTATCCGTAGTCTGTTCATCATAAACTCCAGCGGAAGATCATGTGCGGGCACAGTGTGGCGCTCTGACAACAGCCGCTCCGACCCCGCACCATCCATATAGCGCTGTGGGCTCTTCTGTCGTGATGAGCGAATAATGGCCCCATCTGCGGCCATGGTAATCTTGCTATGGGCCCCGGCCCCAATGCCGAGATAGTCCCCAAACCGCCAGTAGTTGAGGTTGTGGCGACACTCGCTCTGCTCTCTCGCATAGGCCGAGATCTCATACTGTTCAAGCCCCTCCTCCTGTAACAGCTGCTGCCCCTCCAGCTGCATCTCCCAGAGCTCCTCATCATCAGGGAGTGGTGGTGGCTGGTGACCGAATGGGGTGTTTGGCTCCATGGTGAGCTGATACCAGGAGAGGTGCTCCACGCCCAGCGCCACAGCCTGCTGCAGATCTCCCATCGCCTCCGCTCTACTCTGTTGCGGCAACCCAAACATCAGGTCCAGATTGATATTCTCAAATCCAGCCCCCCTTGCCATCTCAACTGCGGTAGCAGCATCCTCTCCATCATGAATTCGACCAATTGCCTCAAGCCTCCCATCATCAAAACTCTGGACCCCAATGGAAAGTCGATTTACCCCTGCCTGCCGATATCCAGCAAAACGCTCTTGCTCCACTGCTCCTGGGTTAGCCTCCAGTGTAACCTCGGGCTCCGGGCCAAACGGCAGACGGGCACGGATTCCAGACAACAGACGCTCTATCTCTTCAGCAGGAAAAAGGCTGGGGGTTCCTCCTCCAATAAAAATTGAGCGTACCGGTCGCCCCCAAACCCTGGGAAGCTCCCACTCCAGATCTAGCAACAACGCATCTACGTAGTGATCAAACGGCAGGGCATCTCCAGACGCATGTGAATTGAAATCACAATAGGGGCACTTCTGTAGACACCACGGCAGGTGGATGTAGAGCGAGAGCGGAATGACCGCAGTAAAGTTTAGCTCTGTAATAACTTGACCAGCCTCTTCAGCGCCTGCCCACGGTGGCTCAGCCTGTTTTTCACCTCTGCAGGAAGCTCTGCCGAGCTGCACCCCTGCTCCGGAACAAAAAAGATCGGGTCATAGCCAAAACCATTCTCGCCCTGAGGGGCAGTCAGAATACGCCCCTCCCAGCTCCCCTGGGCAATTAGTGGGGTTGGATCCTCTGCATGTTCCATGTAGACCATCAGACACTGAAAACGTGCACTACGCTGCCCCTCCGGCACCCCATCCAGCGCCCTCAACAGTTTCTGGTTGTTAGCTGGATCATTGCCGTCGGTTCCGGCATAACGGGCAGAGTAGATGCCCGGTGCCCCCTTGAGATAGTCCACCTCCAGACCGGAATCATCGGCAATAGCAGGCAATCCGGTATGGGCTGCCGCATTGCGCGCCTTGAGAATAGCGTTCTCGACGAAGGTAAGGCCGGTCTCCTCTGCCTCTACTACACCGAACTCTGTCTGCGGTATCACCTCCATCTCAAAGTTGGCAAGCAGCTCACCCAGCTCTTTCACCTTTCCCTTGTTGCCGGTTGCCAATATGATTTTTTTCACGCCAGAGACTCTTGTTGATGGGCAATCAACTCACCAATCCCCTGCTGTGCCAGCGCCAACATCTGCTGCATCTCATCCATGCTGAAGGGGGCCTCCTCTGCCGTCCCCTGTACCTCGATGAACTGCCCTTTACTGTTCATTACCACATTCATATCTGTTTCAGCGTTGGAGTCCTCAGCATAATCGAGATCAAGAACAGGTGTGCCCTGGTAAACCCCAACCGATACTGATGCAATTGGTGTTGTAATGGGGTTCTGCTCAACAGCTCCCACCTCCATCAGGTGTTGGATCGCATCAGAGAGCGCCACAAAACCACCTGTAATGGATGCTGTGCGGGTACCTCCATCAGCCTGGATCACATCACAGTCAACCGTAATCATCTGTTCACCCAGCATCTTAAGGTCAACTGCTGCTCGCAGTGAGCGTCCGATCAGGCGCTGAATCTCCATGGTGCGGCCACCCTGCTTGCCCCGTGCCGCTTCGCGCCCCATACGGCTACCAGTCGAGCGTGGCAGCATACCGTACTCCGCAGTTACCCACCCCTTGCCTTTACCTTTTAGCCAGCGTGGAACTCTATCCTCAACCGAGGCGGTACAGATTACCTTGGTCTCACCAAACTCCACCAACACCGAGCCCTCGGCATGCTTGGTGTAATTGCGGGTGATCTTGATCTCACGCATCTGATTAGGCTCTCTTTTACTGGGTCGCATGGGTAAACTCCTTGTATACTTTCCATCTATTGAAACGACACATTATCCGGTAATCGGAAGCAGGGTTCAAAAATGATTCAGAGCATGACCGCCTTTGCGCGAAAAGATATTCAGGCTGAATGGGGCAGCCTGGCATGGGAGATTCGTGCTGTAAACCACCGTTATCTTGAACTTTTCCTCAGACTGCCAGAAGATCTGCGCGCCATTGAAAACAAGGTGCGTGAACTGGGCCGCAAGAAGTTGGGGCGTGGCAAAGTTGAGTGTGGTCTCCGTTATGCTCCAGCCAACCATGCAGCTAGTGGCGTAGAGGTCAATGAGGAGCTTGCCAAACAGGTTGCAGATGCCGCAAAGAGAGTAGCACACCATATGGATAATGCAGCACGCATAGATCCTATGGAGATCCTCTCATGGCCCGGTGTAATACAGTCAGAAGATATTGACTCTTCACTTGTACAGCAGCAGGCTCTGGATCTATTCTCGAAAACTGTCAATGAACTTATAGAGACACGTCAACGTGAGGGAGAACGCCTTCAGGATATGATCCAGCAACGTTGTGATGCCATGCGCCCCCTGGTGGAGCAGGCAAAAGTTGAGATGCCAAAGGTGATGGAAAGTGTTCGGCAAAAACTACGCGAACGCCTGGAGGAATTTTTGGAACAGGCCGACGAAACTCGCCTGGAACAGGAGATGGCTCTTCAGGCACAAAAACTTGATATTGATGAAGAGATGGATCGACTTACAACACATCTGGATGAGGTAGAGCGCATCCTGAAAAAAGGCGGTGCAGTTGGTCGTCGTCTCGACTTCCTGATGCAGGAGCTCCACCGAGAGGCCAATACCCTCGGATCCAAATCAGCCCATATCGAGACCACTAGAATCTCTGTCGAGATGAAGGTGCTGATCGAACAGATGAGAGAGCAGGTACAGAACATTGAGTAATGGAACCCTATATATAATCTCAGCCCCCTCTGGAGCCGGTAAATCAAGCCTGTTACAGGCGGTGCTCAGTGAGATCGATGGGGTTTTACTTTCTATATCACATACTACTCGCGCACCCCGTCCTGGTGAGGAGAATGGCATTCACTACAACTTCACATCTGTTGAAGATTTCCGTATGGGCATAGAGAAAGAGCATTTTCTGGAACATGCAGAGGTTTTTGACAACTACTACGGCACCTCTGAAATTTGGGTTCGTGACACACTACAACAAGGGCTGGATGTAATCCTGGAGATCGATTGGCAAGGCGCAAGACAGGTACGTGACAGAATGAAAGAAGCTGTCGGCATTTTCATCCTGCCTCCATCGCAACATGCCCTGCAAGAACGTCTACAGGGACGAGGACAAGACAGTGAAGAGGTCATTTCTCGACGGATGAGTGATGCTGTCAGTGAAATGTCTCATTACGATGAATATGACTTTTTGATCATCAATGATGAGTTTGATCAGGCAAAAGTTGAGCTTAAGGCCATTTTTCTTGCACAACGGCTACTAATCGATGCACAATCAGAGAGAAATGGCCTGTTACTGCAAAGTCTGCTGGAAGAATCCAGTTGATTTATATAGAATTACCGCCCTTTTCGAGCTGAACACTGACTGGAGTAATTACTGATGGCACGCATTACCGTAGAAGACTGCCTGGACAAAATTGACAACCGCTTTGATATGACCCTGATTGCCGCAGAGCGTGCACGTCAGATCGCTATGGGTGGAGAACCTATGGTGCCGGTTGATAATGACAAACCAACTGTAATTGCCCTGCGGGAAATAGCTGAAGGTCTCATTAATCGTGACATCCTTGACCAGATCAAAGAAGCTGCCGTCGCTGCTGATGAGGCTGCCGCAGAAGAGACGAGTGAGGCTGACGAGGAGGAGGCTTCTGCTGATACCGATGTCGCAACAGTTGCAGTTGCCAAAGACGAGGCGGCTTAACGCTTACACTTCTCTTCTATCATGTTTCTGATCAGTGATCTTGTCTCCCTCCTGGAGAGCTATCTTGATCAGAAGCAGGTTAATGAAATCTATGAGGCCTATCTCTTCTCTGCAGAGGCCCACGACGGACAACACCGCGTAAGTGGTGAACCTTACATATATCACCCCATTGAGGTTGCTCGCATTTTGGCAGAGATGCGAATTGACCATACCACCATCATCGCAGCGCTACTACATGATGTACTGGAAGATACCAACCACTCCCGAAAAGAGCTGACTGAAAAGTTTGGTGAAGAGATCACGGCACTAGTGGATGGAGTCAGTAAACTGACCCGCATGCAGATGGAGAGCCCGCAACATGCGCAGGCAGAAAATTTCCGCAAGATGATGCTGGCGATGACCAGAGACATCAGGGTTATCCTGATAAAGCTTGCTGACCGCCTCCACAATATGCGGACTCTTGATGGAATGAAAGCATACAAGCGCCGCCGTATTGCCCAGGAGACTCTGGAGATTCACGTTCCCATCGCTCATAGACTGGGAATGAACAAGGTTGCTACCGAACTAAAGAATCTCGGATTCTCAAACCTCTACCCCATGCGGGCGCGTGTTCTTGACAAAGCAGTAAGTCAGGCTCGCGGTAATCGCAAGGAGGTGCTTGATACCATCGAGACCACAATTCGCCAACGCCTGCTAGATACTAATCTGGATGCTGAGATAGCTGGACGAGAGAAACATCTCTACAGTCTATATAAAAAGATGAAGGATCAGCGCCTCCCCTTCAGTAAAATCTTTGATGTCTACGCATTTAGAATAGTTGTCTCATCAGTAGAGGAGTGCTATCAGGTGCTTGGCATTGTCCACAGCATTTATAAACCGGTTCCTGGCAAGTTCAAGGATTACATCGCAATTCCAAAGGCTAATGGCTACCAGTCACTCCACACCGTACTGTTTGGGCCACACGGTATCCCGGTAGAGATTCAGATTCGTACCCAGGAAATGCACACCATATCCGAGGAGGGTATTGCTGCCCACTGGGAGTACAAAGAGAGTGATACATCCAATATCACTAACACCGAGAAACGGGCCCGGCAGTGGCTGCAGGACCTTTTGGATCTGCAAAAAAATACCGGTGACTCCATAGAATTTCTTGAGAGCGTCAAAATTGACCTTTTCCCTGATGAGGTCTACGTGTTTACCCCCAAGGGAAAGATCATGGCGTTTCCTCGTGGTGCAACAACCCTTGATTTCGCCTACCGAATTCATACAGAAGTTGGAAACCATGCAATAGCTGCCGTAGTAAATCACAAGACAGTGCCTCTTAGTAGCCAACTCTTCAACGGACAGACTGTCGAGATCACTACATCACCCGATGCCAGACCAAATCCTGGTTGGCTACAGTTTGTAACTACTGGCAAAGCGCGCAGCAACATACGCCACTATCTTAAAAACCTGCAGCAGGATGAGGCTGTAAGGCTAGGTGAAAAACTGTTACTCAAGGCACTCTCCAGACACAATATATCCAGGAAGCGTTTCAAGAAGATGGAGATCACCTCTCTACTGGAGAAGCTGCAGCTCGAAGACACGGATGCGCTCTATAACGAAATTGGCATGGGTCAGAGAATGGCTGATCTAGTGGCTGGAAACCTGGTGCAGTACAAAACCAAAGAGCCCCAAAGCGACACAAAACATCCGAAGCAGAAAGGCAGGATGGCTGCGCTGTGGAATCCTCTCTCAAGGTTCTCCCCTCTTCTCAAAAGAAGAGGCAAAAACCATGATGACCAACGCCCCCTGATGATCCGGGGAACAGAGGGGATGGTGGTTCACTTTGCAAAATGTTGTCGCCCTATCCCTGGTGATCCTATTATTGGTCACATCAGCGCCGGCAAGGGGCTGGTTATTCACCGTAACGACTGTAAAAATGTATCCAATCTGCAGAGCCACCCTGAGCAGTGGGTAACCGTGGAGTGGTCCAAGAAAAGTGAACGGGATCTGCCTGCAGTAATCAGGGTTGATGTCACCAACAAACCTGGGGTACTGGCCACTGTTGCGGCAACCATCTCGGAGATGGGCTCTAATATCGATAATGTCACATTGGATGATCAGGACGGACGAACCAATGCCATCACCTTTATTATTCGTGTAACCGACAGAAAGCATCTCGCTTCAATTATCCGCAAGATCAAAAAATTGCAGCCGGTTACCACCATTCAGAGAATCAATGGATAAAACTCGAGAAAATAGACCATGACAAACAACAAACCACAGACAATTCAAACCGACCAGGCACCACAGGCTATCGGCACCTATTCACAGGCAGTGCGTACAGGAGAGACCGTCTACCTATCAGGACAGATTCCACTGATACCAGAGACTATGGCAATGGTTGAGGGAGATATGGAGGCACAAATTGTCCGCGTATTTGACAATCTCACCGCTGTTGCAGAGGCTGCTGGAGGCTCACTAGCCGATATCGTTAAACTTAATATCTTTCTCACCGACCTGAGCCATTTCCCACTAGTTAACGAGGTAATGGCACGCTACTTCAATACTCCCTACCCTGCACGTGCAGCTGTTGGGGTTGCGGCGCTTCCAAAAGCTGCCGGGGTAGAGATGGACGGAGTAATGGTGCTGAGCTAGCAACCTACATTGCCTGCCGTCTCCACACTAAAGGGGGTTGGTCCTCAACTCTCGAAAAGATTAGAGAAGCTACAGATACGTGAAGTAGCAGATCTACTGTTCCATCTTCCTCTTCGCTATCAGGACAAAACCAAAATAGCCCCAATCTCTTCACTGCAACCAGGTGATGAGAGATTAATTGAGGGGGTCATTCAGGGGTGTGCCGTACGTTTTGGCAAACGCCGCTCCCTGCTCTGCACAATTGCAGGCCAGAACAGCACTCTTACCATTCGTCTTTTCCATTTCAACAAACAACAACAGATAGCCCTGAAAGAGGGTACTTCTGTTCGCTGTTTTGGAGAGATACGCCGGGGCCCATCCGGGCTTGAAATGGTTCATCCGGAATACAGGATTATTCACCCAGACAGGCCTGCCCCTGAACTTGAAAAAAACCTGACCCCCATATACCCGGCAACCGATGGGGTTCGACAACGTACCCTGCTCTCCATAACGACGCAGGCACTTGTACGAGCTCTCCCGTTGGTTGTAGAGCTACTACCGGATATTTCACCTCTACAACATATGCCATCGCTGCAGGTGGCTCTGCAGACGCTACATCGGCCCACCGCAGAGACTCTTGCGGCACTGCCGCTATGCCGTGAACGCATTGCCTTTGAAGAGCTTCTTGCCCACCACTTAAGTCTTCAACAGCTACGTGGCCATTACAGACAAGATCATGCCTTCGCGCTATCAACAGAGAGAAGAGTGGTGGATAGTTTTATAGAACAGCTTCCATTCTCTCTGACAAATGCACAGCAACGTGCAATCAGTGAAATTTTTCTGGACTTGCAACAACCGCATCCCATGCAGCGGCTACTCCAGGGAGACGTAGGCTCTGGAAAAACCATTGTGGCCATCTGTGCCGCACTGCATGTAACCGAATCCGGATTTCAGACCGCTCTGATGGCACCAACAGAGCTATTGGCAAGACAACACCACAACAACATCTGTAGCCTGTTAGAGCCACTGGATATATCTACAGGATTTCTCTCGGGCAGCATGAACACAAAGGATAGAGCTGAGGTTACTGACAAAGTGATTAGTGGCAAAACCTCAATTGTTGTGGGAACACATGCACTGTTCCAGAAAACTATTCAATTCAGAAACCTTGCACTAATCATCATTGATGAGCAGCATCGCTTTGGGGTTGGGCAGAGACAGGCCCTGCAACAGAAAGGTGTTGATGAGATCACCAGTCCTCATCAGCTAATCATGACCGCAACTCCAATCCCCCGCACCCTGGCCATGACCTTCTACGCGGATCTTGACAGCACTGTTATTGATGAGCTCCCGCCCGGACGTACTCCCATTAAAACTGTCACCATTCCTGAATTCCGTCGAGACGAGGTGCTGGAACGGGTACATGCAAACTGCAAACAGGGCCGTCAGGCCTACTGGGTGTGCCCGCTTATAGAGGAGTCAGAGGTATTACAGTGCCAGGCAGCTTCGGAAAGCGCCAAAGAGATACAGCAGCGATTCCCCGACCTTTCAGTTGGGCTGGTACATGGGCGCATGCCGCCAGCTGAAAAAGATAAGGTTATGGGTAACTTCCATAAAGGAGATGTGCATATTTTGGTAGCAACAACCGTTATCGAGGTTGGGGTAGATGTGCCCAATGCCAGCTTGATGATTATCGAGAATGCTGAACGGCTAGGCCTATCCCAACTCCACCAACTCAGAGGAAGAGTAGGACGTGGGGCCATCGCCAGCAGCTGTCTGTTAATGTACCGAGCACCCCTTAGTAAAATTGCGACAGAGCGACTACAGACAATTCGGGAAAGCAGTGATGGGTTTGAGATCGCGCGCAAAGACCTGGAGATGCGTGGGCCCGGAGAGCTTCTGGGACGACGACAAACCGGAACACCTCAACTACGCATGGCTGACCTGGTACGTGATCAACACCTGATTCCAATGGTAGAAGATATTGCCAGGCAGATGCTACAAAACAGCCCTCAGGACAAGATAACCAGACTGATTAAACGCTGGATTCCTGATGCAGAGCGGTATCGCTCGACTGGTTAACGTCGCAAATCACCGGCGGTAAAAGGGAGAGCGAGGAACGAGCGGCGCTTTTTGCTGTCCGTGTGAATTTGCCTTGTTAGGCTATCGCGACCAATCGCTGACGTTCAAGTTTCCTCCAGAGACATCTGCCTGGCTGCCACCTGAACCACTGCAAATGATAACTTCTGTAGGATTGCTTAAAGCAATACAGCAGAATTTTCCATTATCTTGTTGGATATTGGTTGAGAGAAGACGTTTGCTATTCATTTGTTGCCATTCCTCCATGGTATTGTATAACTCTTTCATAGAATTACTTTCAAAATAGAGCAAGTTGTGTTTATTTGCGTCAATCATGATTTCTCCTCAATTATCGTGAATCTTGTGTCTATTATAATCGTACGTTCGCTTTGCCTAAC